>JBMOFL010000007.1:0-34709 GCA_049314335.1 Rhodoluna sp.
ACAACTGTCGATAGATCAAGTTCAATGTATTCGCTATAAGCAGCCTCATTGTTTGCGTCATGCCAAAGGCCTTGAGCTTTGCTGTATGCCTCAACAAGGGAAATCTCTTCGGAAGTTCTTCCTGTGGCCCTTAGATAATCAATTGTCACTTCATCGATTGGGAAGATAGCAACTGTTGAACCAAACTCCGGACTCATGTTTCCAATGGTGGCTCGGTTAGCAAGAGGGACAGCTGCCACTCCAGCCCCGTAGAACTCGACAAACTTTCCTACCACGCCATGTTTGCGCATCATTTCCGTGATCGTTAGTACAACATCCGTTGCTGTTGCCCCTACAGGAATGGAACCAGTTAGTTTGAATCCAACTACTTTAGGGATCAACATAGAAACAGGTTGTCCTAGCATTGCAGCCTCAGCTTCAATGCCGCCAACTCCCCAACCCAACACTCCAAGCCCATTAACCATGGTGGTGTGCGAATCAGTTCCAACGCATGAATCTGGGTAAGCCAATGTCTCACCATCTAGTTCTCGAGTCATAACTGTTCGAGCGAGATATTCAATGTTGACCTGATGAACGATTCCTGTGCCAGGTGGAACAACCTTGAAATTATTGAAGGCACCTTGACCCCAACGCAGGAACTGGTATCTCTCACCGTTACGCTCATACTCGTAAGCCACGTTTCGCTCGAAGGCGTCGGGTGAACCAGCCACATCAATCACCACTGAGTGATCGATTACAAGTTCTGCCGGAGTTAGTGGATTGACTTTCTTAGGGTCTCCACCTAAAGCGCTAACTGCTTCGCGCATAGTTGCTAAATCTACGATGCAAGGAACGCCGGTAAAGTCCTGCATGATTACTCGAGCTGGGCTGAACTGAATCTCTATGTCCGGCTCAGCCTTAGGGTCCCAGTTGACGATTGCTTGAATGTGTTCTGAGGTTATGTTGGCACCGTCTTCGGTGCGGAGCAGGTTCTCAAGAAGGATCTTGAGGCTGTATGGAAGCTGGCCCTTGACGACGGTATCCAGCTTGAAAATGCGGTAAGACTTAGTGCCTACTTCAAGAACTGAACTCGATTTGAAACTATCAACTTTGGACAACGTCCACTCCTAGCAATAACAAGATGTTTACTTGACCAAATTACCATCTTGTTCGCTGGTAACCACTTTCCTAAGCAAAAGCCATGAAATCCAAATCATCAGTAGGAAAAGGGGTTGCCCTAGGGCTATCCTGGCAAATCCAAGGGAAACCACATCGTTGGCCAGATACATGGGTACCTGAACCAGCAATCGAAGCCCGAACATTCCAACCCACAACATAGTTACAAGGTTGAAGAATCTGACCTTGCGACGATTCTTACGCCAGTTCAGACCCTGATTAGTCATGAATCCGACCAGAACTCCAATGATTGGGAATCTTACAAGCACGCTTAAAGCAAGTCCCAAACCATAGCCAGCATTGGTCCAGAAGCCAAGCAGGTAGAAATCTCTAGGTTGACCTTCAGGTCTGCGCGCCAAGTAGATCGCAAGCGCAATTCCAAGTATTGGACCAATAAGTGCAGACGCAGGACGTTTGACCATGAAATGACGGATCGTTAGTACAACCATTGCTGCTGACACCGCCACGATTGAGATAGTGAGGTCCTGCCAAATAGCAAAGCTCAGAACGTAAACAAGACCTGGGATGGTGGCTTCAATAAACCCCTGAACACCACCGATGCTGTCAAGAAGACTTTTCGCATCGACCTTATAGCCATCGTCAGTTTTCTTAACACCGTACTTCTCTGAACTGACCTCAGGTTTCTTCTTCTCGACCATCAGTTCGCTCTCGTAACTATCGAACCAACTGGTAGCGATAGTGGCAGAATCTCTCGTGGTGGCAGAGGTGTTTCACCCCTTGTCACAACAATTCCTCTAAATACGTCTTCGAGAACGTTGCGCTGTTCTAAGTCTGTCATTGCCGCACCGGAAATAGTTCCACGCAGAAGCCATCGATCTCCGTCAAAGCCAAACAAACGAACTTTTTGACTAGAGCCGTTCGCTATTGGAAGCTCAGTGTCTAACTCGCGACCGAAGGGGCCTGAAGTCTCATCGACTCGCATGTTCTGGCTAGAAAGACTTTGGGCTATGTCCTTCATGACCTCCTCCCAAAGTTTCTCGCTCTTTGCACTTGCGAAGGCTTGAACCTGCAGCACACTCTCCCTGAAGTCGAAAGAGATTGCGATTATCCGCTGAGTGCCCTCTTCAACGTCTGCCCTCACCCCGACGCTTTGATTTGGCACAAAGGCAATAGCTCCAAAATCAACTAGGTCGGTGGGTGCATTCAGGTCAGAACTATCCCATGGGCCTCTGTTTGGCTGTCTACCTGAGGTAGTGGAAGTATCCGACATTACTTCACCCCTGTCGATCCGAATCCAGCATTACCACGTTGAGAACCAGGCAGTTCAATTACCTGAACAAATGAGGCAGACTCAAACTTTTGAAAAAGTATTTGAGCTACTCGATCGCCTTTCGCTATATCAAAATCAACATCGGAGTGATTAACCAAGGTAATCAGAATCTCTCCTCGATATCCTGCATCCACTGTGCCTGGAGCGTTAAGCACTGTGATGCCGTGCTTTGCCGCTAGGCCGCTTCTTGGATGCACTAGAGCAACGTAGCCTGTAGGTAAAGCTATTGCCACGCCCGTGTTGATTGTGGTTCTAGATCTCGCAGGTACAGTTGCCGAATCCGCTGACCTGAGGTCGTAACCTGCATCGCCAAGGTTACCCATGGTGGGCATCAGTTCTGGCTCGCATTTGATTAGAACTTCAAAATTGGTCATGAGCGTATTCTAATTCCATGACTAATCTTTCTTCGCCAGTGCTCTACAGAGAGCGAACTCTTCCAAGCCTAGGGTTCTATGCTTCTGCGTCATTTATACCAATCGCGGTTTTCCTAATAGCTTTACCGTTCTCAGTCGAAGTCGGCTTGTTTGCTGCAGCCGGTTCTATTCCAACCATTCTCGCCATCACTTGGTTCCTTTCTCCACTTATAGAGCTAACAAGTGAAACTTTGAGAGTTGGCAGAGCACAGATAGAGACAGAATTCCTAGGCCAGGCAATTGAGATTAGTGGACCGAATGCTTTCTCTGAACGTGGACCTCTATTAGACACGCGTGCGTACACAAAGTTTCAAGTTGGAGTAAAGCAACTTGTAAAAATTGAGATCCAAGACGAACAGGACCCCACCCCTTATTGGCTTGTAGCTACTAGAAACCCTGAGATCTTGGCTGCTCTAATCAACAAGCTCTAGTGTGAGCAGTCAGCGCAGACCGGACCGTACTCGCCATCCTTTTTTGCTTTCTGGCTGTGATGCTTCACAATAAAGCACTCTGAGCAAGTGAACTCGTCTTCTTGCTTTGGCACAACGACAACGTCTTGTTCTTCGTTGGTTACTTCCGGAATGGAAAAGGAATCGGAGTGATCGTCGGCGTCAACATCTGAAGACGCGGAAGTACCCTCGGACTCTTTAATAGCTTCCAGGGACTCAGTGTCGTCGTCGTTTTTGCGTGGAGCATCGTAATCGGTAGCCAATTACTTTCCTTTCGAATAAATCTTTCTAGGCGCTGGAAGTCTCCAACACGAATCTCGTAAATGCAACCCTATTAACCCCGATGAACGGTGTTTTATCAGTCATCTCTCAGTTTGGGCGTGTCGCGGCACAGCCGAAATGTACCAAGGAACTCATGAATCTAGTGCGAAACTAGCCGCAGAAGGAATCATAATGGCGGATTTACGTATAACTGGAGTTACTAACAACCAGCTAGAGCTTCAGGCTCCTGATGGAACTAGGCACTACCTTGAGATTTCCGATGACCTCTTGAAAGCTATGAAATCAAGACCCACTTCTCGACCTACTAACCTAACGCCGAGGGATATCCAAACAGAGATTCGCCTAGGTACCTCAATCGAAGAACTTGTAGCTAGGACTGGCGCTGATGAAGATCACGTAGCCAAGTACGCAGCCCCAATCATCACAGAGCTGAATCACATCGTCACTTTGGCTCGTAACATCAGACTCTCACTTGCAACTGAACGCTTCATAGACCCAACCCAAATAGAGTTTGGAACCGTCATAGACGACCGCCTTCAAGCTAATCAAGCCAAAGGTGTCAAATGGAGTTCCCGAAAGTCGGCTGAAGGCGCTTGGTTAGTATCGGTTGATTACATTCTCGCGGGCGCCGCCGGGGTGGCAACCTGGACATTTGATCCAAAGAATTTGCTTTTAGTTCCAGAGAACCAGAGCGCATTGCAGTTATCAAATGCAACACCACTGACTAACTTCGACGCGCCGAGAATCGTTCAACCTGAACAACCAGTCCACCCAACCACGATTCTTCCAGCATTCGCAGGCAATGAAGAAGTGCCAACTCAGACCGCAGGGCTTTCCATAGTTCCTGAACTTGTAGAAATTGAAACCGTAGAAACTGAAACTAGAACAGAAGTTGTTTCCGTTGTTGAGACAGAAACAAGGACGACATTCCACGTTGTTGAAGAACACTTTGAAGAAGTTGAACAAGAGTTATTTGTGACAGATCCGCAAGAATTAGCAGAACAACCTTCACCAGTATTTGAAGAGGTTGAAGAGGAGATTCTAGAAGAGCAGCCAGAAGTCCAACCTGCTGCTGAGCCATACACCCCAACTAAAGCTCCAAGCACAAGCAGATGGGCTGAAGTGTTATTCGGTTCAAAAGCTGAAGAAGAGGATTAGAACCCAAAAGTTATCAGAGGTATAGACATCTCTGCAGTCGAGATGGATCCATGATGTCCTACCATCTCCAACGATTTTTTCTTGGCAAATGCTCGGTGATAGAGAGCCACTTCTTTTCTAGCCAAGACAACAAAATCGGGAACTATCGAATCCGCGCTTATTGGTTTCCAGAACCCGGCTTGCTCCAAGTCTTTAGGTGTTACCAGATAGCTGGAGTCCCCTAGGTCGATAGACAAACTGTTGATGGTCTCGACGATCTTCGATTGATCTCTAAGGTATACAAACAAGCCCCTCGTGTCGCCACCAACAAAAAGTAGTTCAGCTTCGTCTAGAAACTCATCAAGATAGACGTGGTTATCTTTTGGAATGTCCACAATGCCATGATCAGCTGTGACTATAAAACCAGTGTTCTTAGGAAGGGTCCGTGCTAATCGAGCAACTTGTGCATCCACATCCTCAAGGAGATTCAACCATTCGATCGAAGCACAACCTTTCGAGTGTGCAACCTGGTCTAGTTCAGGTACATAGAGGTAAACCACCTTGGGCTCGGACGCAGCAATCAGAGACAGTGCTTTGTCAAATCTCTCTTCAATAGAACCCAAACCGTGAAAGGTGGCGCCTCTCATAGTTGCGGCTGTAAACCCTGACTCTTTGTAAATAGCCGGAGCAACAGTGTGAAACTCGACTCCATACGATATCGCCGTTTCAGAAAGCGTCTGCAGAGGCTGAAAAGCAGTTGCATCGTCCTGACTTGCCCATCCTGACAGCAGATTCATCGGCAGTTCTGATTCACGATCAAACACTTGATAACCAATAAAGTTATTGTGCCAAGGTGGTGTCCCGGTAGCGAATGACACGATACTCGAGGCAGTGGTAGATGGGTAGAAGCACGATGCTTCGATAGATCTCTGGGAGTTTAGAAATCCTGCGTGGGCTCCAGCATCTTTTATGTTTCTAAGTCCTAGGCCGTCGACGAGTAAGACAACAACCGATCTTCGCTTGGGTAGCGATAGTGGGTTTTTCTCTCCCCTGACGCTAGCTAAGGCACTTATCAACACATCGCCTAGCTTCCCCAAGGTTTTAGGTGGTGCAGGTAGCATCGAAGACATAGAGACAAGTCTGCCACAGCCCACTTTTAGCCACTAGAAAGACCATGACTAATAAGAAGACTGAAAACCGATTCCCAGAAGAGCGAATCGTTGACATTGCCCTAACTCAAGAACTCAGTGATTCCTTCCTCGAATACTCCTACTCCGTCATTTACGCTAGAGCTCTCCCTGACGCTAGGGATGGATTAAAGCCCGTTCAGCGACGAATCATTTTCCAGATGGGTGAGATGGGTCTGAAACCAGACAAAGGCCATGTGAAGTCTGCTCGAGTTGTGGGCGAAGTTATGGGTAAATTGCACCCACACGGTGACGGTGCAATCTATGACGCCATGGTTCGCATGTCTCAACCGTTCACACTTAGAGTCCCGATGATTGACGGTCACGGTAACTTCGGTTCCCTTGACGATGGACCAGCCGCTTCAAGATACACCGAAACTAGGTTGGCGGCAGCCGCACTAATAATGAATGTAGGCCTTGACGAAGATGTCGTCGATTTCAAGCCGAACTATGACGCTCAGCTTTCAGAGCCAGAAGTTCTGCCAGCAGCATTCCCGAACCTTTTAGTGAACGGCTCATCCGGTATCGCAGTTGGTATGGCGACCAACATGGCTCCACACAACATGCGTGAGGTAATCGCTGGTGCCATTTACCTTCTAGGCAATCCAAAAGCCACATCAGCTGATCTGATGAAATTCATTCCAGGACCCGACCTACCTTCAGGTGGAATCATCATGGGCACCGAAGGCATTAAGGAAGCGTACGAAACTGGCCGTGGAAGTTTCAAGACCCGCGCCAAGGTCTCCATTGAGAGCGTTTCTCCTAGAAAACTTGCCCTGGTTGTAACCGAGCTTCCTTACCTAATTGGCCCAGAACGAATCATTGAGAAGATCAAAGACGGGGTGAGCAATAAGAAACTGCAGGGAATTTCTGACGTTATTGATCTCACTGACAGAACTAATGGCCTCAAACTTGTAATCGAACTCAAAACTGGTTTCGACCCAAATGTTGTTCTTGATCTGCTTTACAGATTCACCCCACTCGAGGATTCTTTCAGCATCAACAACGTAGCTCTAGTAGATGGTCGACCTGAAACTCTTGGACTAAGAGACATGCTCGGTGTCTATCTAGCCCACCGAGTCGTAGTTGTGAAGCGTAGAAGTGAAAACAGGCTTGGTAAGAAACTGGCACGCTTACATCTGGTTGAAGGACTGCTCAAGGCAATTCTTAGCATTGATGAAGTTATCAAGATAATTAGAGCTGCTGATGAAGTGGACGATGCCCGCAAGAAACTGATGACCAAGTTCACGCTTTCTGAAATACAAGCGGAGTACATCCTTGAACTCAAACTCAGAAGGCTCACCAAGTTCTCCAAACTTGAACTCGAAACTGAGAGCAAGACTCTGGCCAAAGAGATTGCTGACCTGAAAAAGATTCTCTCTGCTGAGAAGAACCTAAGAGATGTGGTAGCAACTGAACTTGAAGAAGTAGCTAATAAGTACGGAGATGAGCGTAGATCACAAATTAGCGATGGCGCAACAGAAGTCAAGCCTGTTAGCTCTGCGAAAGCTGCTGCAATCGATGCTCAGCTTGCTGACTCACCTTGCTTTATAGTTTTGACCGCAAGTGGACAAGTTCTTAGGACAACGAGTGAGCCTACACAAAGTGCTAAACGTAAAAAGCACGATGCTCTCAGAACTGTGATATCAAGTACCACTAGAAGCTACATCGGATTCCTAACCTCTGACGGTGTGATGCACCGTGTGCATGCTGGTGACATACCAGCTAACGAGGGATCCTTCGAAGCATCGGATTCTGTTTCAGCCTCAGAATTCTTAGGTATACCGAAACAGACAAAACTGGTAGGTGCATTTGAACTAACCGATAACACTGTGATTGCGATCGGAACTAAGTTCGGTGTCGTCAAGAGGCTCAGTGCTGACTTCCTACCTAAGACAGAGTTCGAAGTCATCGCATTGAAACCAGGTGACGCGGTAGTTGGAGCCGAGGTGAGTAGTGAGAAGGACACACTGATTTTCATCACAAACGATGCTCAGCTACTACGATTCGAGGCAAGCACAGTCAGACCTCAAGGTAGAGGTGCAGCCGGAATGGCTGGAATTAAACTCTCCGACGGAGCACAGGCTATTTACTTCACATCAATCAAGATAACCAAGGACACCCAAGTGCTCACCGCAGCAGGAAACAGCGAATCACTTGGAGCTGTTGATGCTGGTAGCGCAAAGATCACCGAGATCGCAGAGTTCCCTGCCAAGGGACGAGCCACAGGTGGAGTCCGCGCTCATAAGTTCATTCGAGATGAGAACCAGCTGTACTTTGCTTACGTCGGTAACTCACCGATTCTGGCTTCGGCATCGGCAGGTAAACCTCTTGAGACACCTGAGTACCTTGCAAAGAGAGACGCTTCAGGAACTCCGTTAAGCGCAACTATAGTTTCTGCAGGAAGAGACTAAGCGTCAATTCTTTCGCGTTCAAAAGACTCTGCTTTATCAACAATGAAATCTCTTCGTGGAGCAACTTCGTTACCCATCAAAAGTTCAAACATGTTTTCAGCTGCAGCTAAATCATCAACTGTCACTCGGCGCAGTGACCTGCTCTTACGATCCATGGTAGTTTCGGCAAGCTGGTCAGCATCCATCTCACCTAAACCTTTGTAGCGCTGAATCGGTTCTTGATACTTTTTACCGGCCTTTGCAAGTTTTGCTAGAAGGGCTTCCAACTCAGGTTGAGAGTAAGTGTAAATAGTTTCGTTAGGCTTGCTGCCGGGATTCATGACGACGACCCTGTGTAACGGTGGAACTGCTGCAAAGACGCGGCCATCTTCAACTAGTGGTCTCATGTATTTATAGAACAGGGTAAGTAGCAAGGTTCTAATGTGAGCGCCATCGACGTCAGCGTCGCTCATCAAAATGATTTTCCCATAACGTGCAGATGCCAGATCGAAAGAACGGCCAGAGCCCGCACCGAGAACCTGAATGATTGACGCACATTCAGCGTTATTTAGCATGTCTGTAATTGCAGCCTTTTGTACGTTCAAAATCTTTCCACGAATAGGTAGCAAAGCCTGGAACTCACTATTTCTAGCGAGCTTTGCTGTGCCTAGAGCAGATTCACCTTCAACAATGATTAATTCAGAATCAAAAGTATCTTGTGTTCGGCAATCAACTAATTTTGTAGGCAACGAGGATGATTCCAATGCAGTCTTGCGGCGTTGAGTTTCCTTATGAGTTCTGGCCGATATGCGAGACTTCATTTCGTTGACGACTTTTTCTAGCACCAATGCTGTTTGGGCTTTATCCTCTCGCTTAGATGAATTGAAGCGATCGGTAAGTGCCTTGGTCACAATGTTGGAGACAATGTTCTTTATAGCTGGTGTACCTAAGATTTCTTTCGTCTGACCTTCGAACTGAGGCTCTGCGATACGGACTGTTACAACAGCTGTCAGTCCAGCGGTAACGTCTTCTTTCTCAATCTTCTCGTTACCGAGCTTGAACTTTCTTGAGTTCGCATCAGCCTGAGCTCTGAGCACTTTGAGCAAAGCTTGCTCGAATCCTTGTAGGTGTGTTCCACCCTTAGGAGTTGCAATGATGTTTACAAAGCTCTTGATTTCGGTATCGTACTCAGTTCCCCATCGAACAACTACGTCAACCTCACAGTTGCGTTGAACCTCTTTCGACTCCATGTTGCCAGCTGCGTTAAGCACTGGAACGGTTTCAGAGTAAGCTCCATTTCCGCTGAGCCTCCAAACATTGCTTAGCGGCGCATCCTTGGCAAGAAAGTCAACGAACTCGACTAATCCGCCTTGGTAAAAGAATTCGTGATTAGTGGCCTTACCGGAACGCTGATCAGTTACGACTAGTTTGAGTCCAGGAACAAGGAAAGCTGTTTGTCTGGCTCTGGACAGGATGTCCTCAAGTTCGAATTCAGCTCCCTTGACAAAGATCTGGGGATCTGCCCAAAACCGAACTCTCGAACCAGTCTTAGTTTTCGCAACCTTGCCAACTTCACGCAGCACGCTCTTGTCTTTGAAAGGCTTGAATGGGTTCCCCGGTGCCAAACTCTTCTTATCGTCGAAGAGTCCCGGTGCTCCCCTGTGAAAAGACATAGCCCAGGTTTTGCCATCTCTATCCACTTCAACTTCTAAGCGCTCCGAGAGAGCATTTACAACGGATGCACCAACACCGTGGAGACCACCGGAGGCTGCGTAAGAACCGCTACCAAACTTTCCGCCGGCGTGCAGTTTAGTAAAGACAACCTCAACACCACTCAGGCCTGTTTTAGGCTCTATGTCTACAGGAATACCACGTGCCTGGTCTGTGATTTCCACGCTGCCATCTTTATGCAGAACAATGCTGATCAGCTTTCCGTGCCCAGCAAGAGCCTCATCAACCGAGTTGTCGATGATTTCCCAGAGACAGTGCATCAGTCCGCGGCTGTCTGTTGAGCCAATGTACATACCAGGGCGTTTACGAACAGCTTCAAGCCCCTCTAGGACTGAGAGATGGCGTGCTGAGTAATCACTTGAAGGCATGTTACAAGCCTAAGCAGAACCTGTAAATCCAAGGATTAGGACACTCAACCGGTGAAAAACTATTCGCAGATAGCGAAACAGTGCAGAATCAGGAAGTTTTAGCGTCCGAATCGTGTTGTATTGGTTATGGAGGAACAAATGGAACAAACAGAAAGCACTAACGAAGTGGTTGCAGAAACCACAGAACTACCAGCACTAACCGCTGCCGATCGCTGCGACAGCTGTGGAGCTCAGGCTTTCATTCGTGTTGTTCTAGCGACAGGTGATCTTGTTTTCTGTGGACACCACGGAACAGCAAACAAAGACAAGCTCAAGCCGATTGCCATCACTTGGCAAGATGAGACAGGCAAACTCAACTAGTCTTCGAAGGCCGCCTTGCGGCTCGCCCTTGCTAATTCGCTAACAGTAGTTAACTCGTTGCTCGACAAGTCCACATCACACCAGCCAGCCTGTTTGATTATTATGTCCGCAAGTTCTGGATTCTTCGCTAACAAAGGACCATGGAACAATGTCAAAACTGTATTTCCAAAAGTCTGAATTGCTGGCAAATCTAAATCACTATTCACGTAACCAACAACATCATCAACTAGCTGGAACTCACTTACGTGTTGACCGTACTTCAAATTTGTCGAGTCGAACTCATGAATCAAATGCCCGTAACCAGAATTGATAGCCAGCACGGCTTTTCCGTCGCGAGCAAGTAGTCCGATCTTCGAAATGAGTTCAGGGTCGATTCTTAGTACTTCAGCCCAGGCATCTTTAGATCCATGGCCCAACAGCAAGAAATCAAACACTTCCAAATCCATTGGCTGAGTAACAGAGACAATCTCCGAAGAGGTTCCTCGCCAAGCTAAGCGCTTCTGAAGAACTAAAAGGTTCCCATGGTCCCCATTGAGATCGAGGTGTTCAGGGTAAAGCGCTGCGAGCTTTAGAGTTCTAGCCACGTTCCACATCCTCTGGATCGGTAAAGCCCATGTAACGTCTCAATCTGCGCATCGCGTCAGCGCTATAGATGACAGTCTTCATACCTTCGCCAGGAGCTGGTAAGGCAAAGAACTTATCGATGGCCTCATGGAACTCACTCTCGATCACATCGATTGAGACACCCTTGTATGTCAATACCAGGGCTGCATCCGCGTAGTTAAAACCTGACACGGTGTTCACGTGCTTGAGAGCGGAGTAATCAACGGTCCACATCCAAGAAGGGTCATGAACATCTCTACCAATGGCAAACATAACTGGCCCCAAAGTACTTGGGAGATTATCTAAGTTGAGCTGCATACTGATTGGGTTCTGAACGAGAATGAATTCACATGGCTCGCCGTTGATCTGGCGAACCTCTCCCCTTGAGAAGACCGGTGGTAACTTATTCAACACATTGGATGCAAGTTCTAGGTCAAAAGCTGTTCCAAGAATTTCCTGTGCACAGGCCAATGCCGCCACAGCGTCAAGAGCGAAGTGCGAGCCTCGACTCGGCAGTTCGAAGGATGCTCTCATTTTAGATATTTCGACCTCAAGTTTTAGCCCCTCTTGACTCAGTGCCTTGCTTTGTACTTCTGGTTTCGGAAGGCTTGGAAGAAAAGTTTGGGCGTAATCGATTGAACTTGAACTTGATTCGCTCAACCTGTCTGAAAGGCCGAAATACTTGATTGGATTTGATAATCCGGCGGCAATCAGTAAACAGTTCTGATCATCCGCGTTGAGCAGAACAGTTCCGGTAGTGGCTCTTGCAACATCTGACAACTTTTCTCGCACAAGTGCAGGGTCTATGAACCGATCAAGCTGATCTTCAAAAACATTAAGAATTACTGATGTCCTCGGCTTCACTCTCGAAACTAAACGAGCGGCATGACCTTCATCCATTTCTAGGATCGCAATCAAACCAGGAACTTTACCGAGCAAATTCCCATGACGCACGATGGAACTGAAGAAACCTTGCTGGATGTTTGCCGTGGACGGATTTGTGAAGACGTCGACACCGTGAGCTCTAACAATTGCAACAACCATCTTGGTGGTAGTGGATTTTCCAGCCGTTCCTGTTATTACAACCAGACCGTCCCTGAATGACTTGAGAGATTTGTAGACAAGGTTGGGAGCTAACTTGCTTACGACAAGTCCAGGAAGAGCTGAACCGCCGCCGGGTCTTACCAATCGGACGGCAAAGCGAACCAGTCGACCGATTAGCAATGCCGGAAGGTAAAGCAAGGACTAGCTCTCTTTAATAAAGTCCCTTAGCCATTGAGCACGTGATGGGTGCTTTAGCTTGGACATAGTCTTAGCTTCAATCTGACGAATACGTTCACGAGTGACTCCGTGGTCTTCACCAATCTGGTCAAGTGTCTTCATTACACCATCGCCAATTCCATACCTGCTTCGGATAACAGCCGCCTCGCGTGGAGTCAAAGTGTCAAGAAGCCTCTCGATCTCACGCTGCATGATCCTGAAAGCAACCGCGTCAGCCGGTTGAACTGCTTCGGTATCTTCGATTAGATCACCGAATTCAGAGTCTCCGTCTTCACCTAAGGGTGTTGATAGAGATATAGGTTCGCGTCCGTACTTCTGAACTTCAACTACCTTCTCAGGGGTCATGTCTAGTTCTCGGGCTAGTTCTTCTGGTGTTGGTTCGCGACCTAGATCCTGCAGCAACTGCCTTTGAACACGAGAAAGTTTGTTGATGACCTCGACCATGTGAACTGGTATACGGATAGTTCTTGCCTGGTCAGCCATAGCTCTGGTGATCGCCTGACGAATCCACCAAGTTGCATACGTGGAGAACTTGTATCCCTTTGTGTAGTCGAACTTTTCAACTGCTCGAATAAGACCGAGATTACCTTCTTGAATTAGGTCAAGGAACTGCATTCCTCGTCCGGTGTAACGCTTAGCAAGGCTAACTACAAGTCGAAGGTTTGCTTCGAGTAAATGGCTCTTTGCTCGTTGTCCGTCCTTAACAACCCACTTCAAGTCGCGAGCCATGTCTTTGCTGAGCTTCTTATCGGTAGCAAGCTTCTCTTCAGCAAAAAGACCGGCTTCGATTCTCTTTGCGAGTTCAACTTCGAGCTCAGCATTAAGCAAAGCAACTTTACCAATTTGCTTTAGGTAATCCTTAACTGGGTCCGCTGTTGCACCAGTAATACTGGTGCTTTGAACTTGGATGTCATCTTCTTCTCGGTTTGAAATAACAAGAGCGCCCTCAGGAACTATTGGCTGGTCTTCGTCTTCTTCTACCTCTGGAATAACTTCTTCGACATCAGCAACTATCACATCGACTTCAGCTTCGCTGATAAGGACCTCTGGATCTAAATCATCTTCCTCATCGTCGATGTCTAAACCTGCAGGCAAAACTGACTTTGCAGCTACGATTTTCTTCGGTGCTTTAACAGCACCCTTTGACTTAGGCTTGGCTTCAACTTTAGGCGCAACTTTTGCTTTCGCCTTTACAACAGGTTTGGCAACTGGCTTCGCTGACTTCTTTGCAACAGTTTTGGCCACTGGCTTTGCAACAACCTTCTTAGTGGTTGTCTTAACTGCAGCTTTGGCTGGCTTGGTGACAGGCTTTGTGGTCTTTGCAGCGACCTTTGCCGCTTGTTTCTTTACCGCAGGCTTTGCTTTTGTATCAGAGGCCTTTGACTTTGCCGGTGCAACTTTGGTAACTGAAGATTTAATTGTTTTTCCTTTAATTGGTGCGCTTGTCGCTTTAGCCTTTGCTTTATCTTTAGGCGCGACAGTTTTCTTAGCAGCAGCTGCTGAAGACTTAGCCGGTTTTAAAGCCATGAGAACCTATAGTTTCTATGAGGTTGACCGTTACAAAATTTCGGGCATTACGAAGACCCATGTCAAATCGGTGAAATGACTGGGTCTTAGTTCGATTATGCCACTAAGTTCCTTGTTTACGGGCCAACAGCGGAAATTGGTGATACAGGTGTTGAAACCTAAAAAACCTCTGAAGAATTCCCTAGAGCGAGGTAATTCTCAGTGTTTTTCTTCTTTCTAGGGTGAAAAACACCAAACCTACGGCAATCACGATGAACTGAGCGGCAAAGCCCCATCTGAAGCTATCTACGTTGTATCTGTCTAAACCTGATGAGGGATCGTGCAGCAGGTCAATAACCAGACCAGTGAGATACATCATGATGAATGTTGCTAGGAACCCGCCAACGTTAGCGAAGCCGTTCGCTGAGCCGAGTCGTTGTTTAGGGGCAAAGTCTTTAGAAAAGTCAAAGGCAACCATAGACGCTGGGCCGCCGACGGAAATAACTAGGAAGCAGGCCAGGAGTAGAACTGAAGATGCCTTTCCAGGCACAAGCAGAAGAACCAACCATGCAGCCACCGTGCTGCCGACAATAGAGTAAACGAGTGTTCCTCGTAGCTGTGGTGCTCGAGCACAAACCTCTGCAATTATCGGGCCGGTTACAAAACCAAAGAGAACCATGAGCGTGAGAGTCAATGCTGCAAACTCGTGTGATTGCCCTTCAGCCGTTACCAAATATGGAACGGCCCAGAGCAGTGATATTGAAGTTGTAGTTGGCTGGGTGGAGAAGTGTGTCCAGAAAGCCATTCGAATACCAGGAGATCTAACGTTTTCAACCAACTGATTTATCGCTGCCTTTAGCGATACGACTTGCTGAACATGCTTGGAGGCTTCGGGTTCATTAGCCGTCAACGCAATGACGAGTAGAAGAACTAACAATGACGCAGCAGCCATAATTGAGAACGCTGGTTCCCAGCCAAGAGTTTCCAGCATGAACCAGAACGGAACTGCAGAGAAGAACTGCCCAGTCTGCCCGATTGTGGATACGTACTGTTGCATCTTGGAAGCCTTGGAGCCTGAGTACCAGCCGTTAACCATTCTTATCATCGAGATGAAAGTGAAGCTATCCCCCATGCCCACGAGCATTCTTCCAAGCACTGCATACTCGAGCGTTGGTGCAAACGCAACGATGATTTGTCCTGAAGCCATGATTGCGGCACCAACTCCTAGAAGAAGTTTGGCTCCGAATCTGTCCAAAAGAATTCCTACGGGAATTTGCATTGCAGCGTAAACAACGAGTTGGAAAACTGCGAGGGTCGCAAGCTGTTGAGCATTCGTGTCGAATCGTTCGCTTGCAGTGAGCGTGGCAACACCCAACGATGAACGCTGGGTTACTGCTAGAAAATATGCCAGGCCTGCGATTGTGAGAACCAGCGTTGGTGAACGCTTCAGTCTTGGTCCTCTTCGTTGTCGATCTTGTTTTTCTGGTGACTAGCTAAGTAATCTTCAAGCTCCGCTGCGATCTCATCAGCGTCAGGTATAGCCCGTTCACGCGGCTTAACAGAGCCCATGCCATTGGCTGAACGCTCATTCTGAAAACTTGACTCTAGATTCTGGACCATTCTTGCCAAGTCTTGGTTCTCAGCCATTTGCGATGTGAGTCTTCGAAGGAATGCATCGCCTTCATCCCTGAGATCATCAGTTGGGAAAACTAGACCAAGGTGACTACTGATTAACTCGAGACCAGCTACAGCTGCCTGCGGATACTCGGAATCGGACAGGTAATGCGGGACGAGAAGGACGAACCCCGTAGTAGGAATGTTGATTTGAGTCAGCCTATATTCGAGTAGGTGCATGATATTTCCAGGAACTTGGGTTCGAGGCTTCCATTCAGAGTACTCAGCAATGACGTCCTTCTGATTGCCAGAAACAGTGACACCCACTGGCTTTGTGTGAGGAATCGGGAAAGGTATTGCATGAAGCCATGTCATGTCTTCGATTGCGAGAGCCGCGAACAATTGTTCTATAGCTGAAGCAAATGCTTCCCATTTGAAGTCGGGCTCATAACCATTCAAGAACAGGAACTGAGTGCCAACCTCATCGCGGACCAGTTGAAGAGTAAGCGTCGCCGGTTGATAATCCTCGATGTGATCTTGTTCGAAAAACATTACTGGTCTGCGGGAACGGTAATCAAGAAGTTCATCATTGTTGAAGACGGCCACAGTATCAAACTCAAGGTTTCCAAGAATGTGGCTTGAGATTTGCTGCAACGAAGATCCGGCGTCCGTGAATCCTGATATTGATGCGAAAAGGTGCAAGCCCTCAGGAACTAAAATCTCTGAGTTGACGAAGGTAAATAGTGAGTTTGGCTGTCCCATGTGTTCATTCTACTTTCGTCTAGATAACATGGTGTCTATGACTTCTATCTCATTCAAAGTATCTACTTCAGCTCCTAAAGCCACCAACGAAACTATCTTCGTTTACGCGGTCGGAAAGGATGCTGCGGAAGCAAAGCTTCAGGGCTCTGCAGCAAGAATGGCTAACTTGAAGGCACTCAATCTAAAAGCCTTAGCTGTCTCTGGATCTTTCGAAGCAACTTCAAGAGTGAATGCGGGTGACTCAATCATTGGATTCGTTGGCATATCAGAAGGGATAGAAACTCATTCCAAAGCACGCGAGATTGGCGGAGCGATTGGACGAGCATTCAACGATGCAAAAAGCCTTATTGTGGATATTCCACTAGCGACTCCTGAGATTGCGTTGGCTCTGCTAGAGGGAATCGCTATTGTGCAGTACGACTTCACTAGGTACAAGTCGGGGAAGCCTAAAGTCGCTGCCCTAAAAAATGTGCACCTAGTAACAAACCATACAATTTCTAAGGCTGACCTGTCTAAGCTCAGGATTATCTCCGAAGCTTTGAATACGACTAGAGACCTAGTTAATACTCCAGGTAACGACCTTTACCCAGCCAAGTTAGCAGAGATAGTAAAGTCTCAGTCAAACATCGAGAATGTTACCGTCGAGGTTTGGGACGAGAAGAAGTTAGCCAAAGAAAAGTGCATCGGAATTCTGTCTGTTGGACAGGGTTCCGTTCGTGGACCAAGAATGGTGAAGATCACCTACTCCCCACCAAAAGCTAAGTCACACCTAGCGCTGGTCGGTAAAGGAATAACTTTCGACACTGGCGGTATTTCACTCAAACCACCCTTAGGCATTCTCGGAATGAAGTACGACATGGCAGGCGCAGCAACAATTGCGCAAGCTACCTTGGCTATTGCCAAACTGGGCCTACCAATCAAGGTAACCGCATTCATGTGCATAGCAGAGAACATGCCCTCAGGGTCAGCCACTCGACCTACTGACGTCATTACTTTCCGCAATGGCAAGACAGTCGAGGTAATCAACACAGATGCGGAAGGTCGATTAGTAATGGCAGATGGCCTAATCTTGGCCTCTGAACTCAAACCAGATCTGATGATTGACCTTGCTACCCTGACCGGTGGCGCAAGAGTTGCTCTGGGCAACCGATACACAGGTCTTATGGGTGAAGATAAAGCAGTGGAAGCAATAGAGAAGGCGGCCAGTGCTGCAGGCGAACTTGTCTGGCACATGCCATTAGCTGAAGAGCTCTTTGATCTTCTCAAATCAGATGTCGCTGACTTCGTGAACAGCCGCCTAGGAAATCCAGCTGGCAGCATGCTAGTTGGAGGCCTATTCCTAAGAGAGTTCGTTGGTTTGGCATCCGACAAAGGCAAGGAGCGCATTAACTGGGCTCACTTGGATTTTGCTACAGCCGCCAACAATGACCTTGCTCCCTACGGATACACAGTCAAAGGGGCTACTGGTTCAATGGTCAGAACCCTGATTTCTGTTGCAGAGCAGATGTCCGCGAAACAGAAAAAATAGTCTTCTAGTAATCTTTATAACGAATACATTTCCAATCAACTTGCTTTGAGGAGCTAACTTGGCCGAGCACAATTTTGACGTCGTAATCCTTGGTGGCGGCAGTGGTGGCTATGCCGCTGCACTACGCAGTTCACAGCTGGGTCTATCAGTTGCACTGATTGAAAGAGACAAACTTGGTGGCACCTGTTTACACCGCGGTTGCATTCCCACTAAGGCTTTATTGCACTCAGCAGAAGTTGCCGATGTTACTCGTGACGCTGGAGCTGTTGGTGTTCAAGCAACTTTCCAAGGAATCGACATGCCTCAGGTCAATAAGTATCGCGATGGCATCGTTGATCGTTTATTCAAAGGACTCACTGGCTTGGTATCTGCAAAAGAAATCACAGTGGTATCAGGCGAAGGCTCACTTGTTGCACCAAAGACAATCTCAGTGAACGGTGAACTGTACACAGGTAAGAACATTGTCCTTGCAACAGGTTCATACAGCAGAACTCTGCCAGGTTTGGAAATTGGTGGACGCGTCATAACTTCAGAACACGCACTGCAACTTGACTTCGTGCCAAACAAAGTTATCGTTCTCGGCGGTGGCGTAATTGGAGTGGAGTTTGCTTCCATCTGGCGTTCATTCGGAACTGACGTAACGATCATTGAGGGTTTACCAACACTCGTACCTAACGAAGACGCTTCCGTAAGCAAGGCAATGGAACGAGCATTCCGTAAACGTGGAATCAACTTCAAGACTGGGGTTCGTTTCCAAGGTGTTCAGCAAAGCGCTACCGGCGTGGTTGCCACTCTAGAGAACGGCGAGAGTTTCGACGCAGAGTTGATGCTTGTTGCCGTTGGTCGTGGACCAAACACCGCTGGCTTCGGTTATGAAGAAAATGGCGTAAAGATGGATCGCGGTTATGTTCTAACCAACGAAAGACTTGAAACATCAGTGCCTGGTGTTTATGCGGCAGGAGACATCGTTCCTGGCTTACAGCTTGCTCACCGCGGGTTCCAGCAAGGAATCTTCATCGCAGAGGAAATTGCTGGACTGAGACCTGCGGCCATTGATGAACTAGGTATTCCAAAGGTGACCTATAGCGAGCCAGAGATTGCCTCTGTTGGACTAACCGAAGCCAAAGCAGCAGAGACCTACGGTCAAGACAACATTTCTGTCTACGAATACAACTTGGGTGGAAACGGCAAGAGCCAAATACTTGGCACTGCAGGTTTCATCAAACTCATCCGCCGTAACAACGGTCCAATAATCGGTATCCACATGATCGGCTCTCGCGTTGGCGAGCAGATTGGTGAAGCACAACTCATCGTCAACTGGGAAGCATTCCCTGAAGAAGTTGCCTCACTACTGCATGCTCACCCAACAATGAACGAAGCCATCGGTGAAGCTCACATGGCTTTGGCAGGTAAACCACTGCACGCACACGCATAAACTAAAGATTGCTTACAAGGAGTAGAAAATGAGCGAAGTAAAACTTCCAGCCCTAGGTGAATCAGTTACCGAAGGTACTGTCACAAGATGGCTAAAGAAGATCGGCGACACAGTGGCCATCGATGAACCTTTAGTTGAAGTTTCAACAGACAAAGTTGACACTGAGATCCCTAGCCCGGTAGCTGGAGTCCTTCAACAAATTCTGGTTCAGGAAGATGAAGTAGCACTCGTTGGCGCAGTGTTGGCCATCGTTGGCGATGGAGTAGCTGCTAGCCCAGCTCCAGTAGCAGCTCCACCTGTTGTCGAAGCACCAGTTGCAGCACCAGTGGTAACGCCTGTGGCAGAACCTGTCGCTGCTCCAGTAACACTTCCAGTGTTCACGCCTCAGGTCACAATTCCAGTAACTCCTCCAGCGTCACTTCCAGTTTTCGCGCCACAGGTATCAAGCCCTGTAGTAACACCAGTAGCTGCTCAGGTTGAGACAAGTTCAGACCCTAGTTACGTTACGCCTCTGGTAAGAAAGTTAGCCGCTGAATCTGGTGTCAACTTAGCTACAGTTTCCGGTACCGGTGTTGGCGGACGAATTCGCAGAGAAGACGTAGTAGGTGCAGCAAGCGGGGCGTCGTCAAATACCTCTTCCGCTGCTCCACACGTACCAGTGACTTCAGCGTTGCGCGGAACTGTTGAGCCGATGTCACGCCTTCGTAAGGTTCTAGGAGAGCGAGCGGTAGCATCCATGGTGTCCAGTGCTCAGCTGACTACTGTTGTTGAAGTTGATGTGACTAAGATTGCCCAACTTCGCAGCAAAGTACAGTCAGAGTTCACCGCTAAGACAGGCGTGAAACTCAACTTCATGCCATTCTTCTTCTTAGCTGCTGCTGAAGCTCTTAGAGCTCACCCGAAGATCAACGCATCAATTGACGGTGAAAACATCGTCTATCACGCTTCGGAGAACATCAGCTTTGCTGTTGACACCGAGCGTGGCCTCCTAACTCCAGTAATTAGAGACGCTGCAACATTGAGCCTCGGTGCAATCGCACAACAGATTGCCGACATGGCAGCGAGAACTCGTGAGAACAAGCTAAAGCCTGATGAGCTATCTGGTGGAACTTTCACTCTGACCAATACTGGTTCAAGAGGAGCATTGTTTGACACACCTGTAGTGTTCTTGCCTCAATCCGCGATTCTTGGTACCGGTGTAGTGGCTAAGCGTCCAGTTGTGGTCACAGATGAGAATGGGCAAGACAGTATTGCTATCCGAAGCATGGTCTATCTTGCGCTTTCCTACGATCACAGAATTATTGACGGAGCAGACGCAAGCAGATTCTTAGTGGATGTCAAAGCACGTTTGGAAGAAGCTAACTTCCAAGCCAACTTTGGTTTCTAATAAACCCGTTCAATTCGAGAATCCTTTTCGTCTAGCCAGGCATCGAATCTGAAGTATTTCTTGTCACAGGTGCGCTTTGCTTTGATCTGAGCTAGTCCCCCGAGTTTGTTGATTTCGGCGATTTTATACTTCTGCCCAGTAATCTCTATGGACTCGTAACGACTCAAGGTGCCGGATATTTCGACCCCTCGATTCACTGTCACGTTGCAAGAATCGACTTTAGGGGCAATCGTTGATCGTTGCGGAGTTGGCGTTGCCACTGATTCATCTCTAGGCATCAGCAAGAAAGTTGAAACCAGAACCGCAATTGTCGGTAAAAGCACTAACTGAAGTTTCTTGCGCTTTGCTCTCGTAGTTTGGAAACCGGTCATAACATCTAGTTCCAGATTTGATACTTTCGTTCTTCTTCGTAAGCAAGCTCGAACACTCTCAAGATCGGAGCCGTTGAGCAGTAAGGCTACTTTCCCATTTCTAAGTCGTATAGGGGTTGGAGCGAAATTAGCCAATCGATTCAGCCATATCGGCCAAGAGTTCACCCTGCTAGGCAAGAATAGACATTGCTGCCTAGTTGGGTTTCTTCTGTCTCTCACTTCCCAGATGGAGCCGCGAAAACTCCTTAGATCACGCCTTATGACAGCAAAGTATCTCAGGGAAGGCTTTCTCTCGAGAAACATGTTCCAATTCTCAGAAGGCATGATCATCGAATACCCCTCATCCTGCGCACCTGTGGAATCTATAAGGTCTCGGCAGTCTGTGGAGAGGATTTAGAATTAGAGCATGCCCGAGTTTGAAGTGTTAGGTCTAGCCCCCAACTTTGTGGACTACCAACGCGCTTGGGAAATTCAAAGAGAAGTTCACTCACAAGTAGTTAGTGGATCTCGCCCCAACACAGTTCTGCTTCTAGAGCACGACGGTGTGTACACAGCAGGAAAAAGAACTGAGGACGAAGAACGTCCTGTTGATGGAACACCTGTAATCGATGTTGATAGAGGTGGAAAGATTACCTGGCACGGGCCAGGCCAGCTTGTTGGATATCCAATCATGCGCCTCCCAGAACCAATCGATGTAGTTGGCTACGTCAGATGGCTCGAGCAGGTCCTAATTGACTCGATCGCAGAGCTGGGTCTCCACACTGAAAGAGTTGAAGGACGATCTGGAGTTTGGGCACCTGTTGGCGACACTCATGTCAAAATTGCGGCCATAGGGATTCGAGTTGCTGAAAAAGTAACTATGCACGGATTTGCTTTGAACTGTAACAACTCTTTAGATCCTTACGAAACCATCATCGCGTGCGGCATCAAAGATGCGACTACGAGTACGATAAGCAAGTTACTTAAGCGCGAAGTAACACCGGCTATGGCCGCCGAAGTCATCCAAAGACGGCTGAATGAGATCGAGAGGGTGCTGACATGAGCGAAGAACCAGTAGCACCGAAGCGAATGCTAAGAGTTGAAGCTCGTAACGCAGAAGTGCCAATCGAGCGCAAGCCTGAATGGATTAAGACCAAGGCCAAGATGGGTCCAGAGTACCAAGCACTTCATTCCTTAGTGAAAACAGAGGGTCTGCACACAGTGTGTCAGGAAGCCGGTTGCCCTAACATATTCGAATGCTGGGAAGATCGCGAAGCTACCTTCCTGATCGGTGGCGCACAATGTACGCGACGTTGTGACTTCTGCCAGATTGATACAGGAAAACCTGCAAATCTTGATCCTGATGAACCAAGAAGAGTCGGGCAGTCGGTCAAGAAAATGCAACTGCGCTATGCAACTGTGACTGGTGTAGCTAGAGATGACCTACCTGATGAAGGCTCATGGCTTTATGCAGAAACTATTCGACAGATACATAAGCAATCCCCTGGCACTGGAGTTGAGATTCTCATCCCTGACTTCTCAGGTAAGCCAGAGCTGTTACAGAAAATTTTCGATGCCAAACCTGAAGTTTTCGCCCACAACGTTGAAACTGTTCCACGCATTTTCAAACAAATCAGACCTGCTTTCACCTACGACCGCTCTCTCGATGTCATCACTCAAGGTCGTAAGGCAGGAATGGTTACCAAGAGCAACCTGATTCTAGGAATGGGTGAAGAGATTTCGGAAGTTGTGCAGGCACTTCAAGATCTATACGACGCAGGTACCGACATCATCACCATCACCCAGTATCTGAGGCCAACAGTTAGACACCATCCAGTGTCTCGTTGGGTAAAGCCACAGGAGTTCGTAGAACTAAAAGAAATCGCTGAAGGTATGGGCTATCTTGGCGTCCTGAGCGGTCCACTAGTCAGAAGCAGTTACCGAGCAGGTCGACTTTGGGCACAAAGCATGATCAAACGTGGCGATACCATTCCAGAGCACCTACAACACCTGGCGGAAGCAGCTGCCAAAGATGGCTTTAGCCAAGCGGTAAAATAGACAAGACGATAAGGCGGAGCAATGGCAAAAAAAGAAAAAGTACGCAAACCTAAGGGTAAAGGGCTCTTCTCCCAATTCCGCGAGCAGGTTAGATTCCTCAAGGACGCAGATCCAAAGGCGGTGCCATTGGGAATCCTTTTCGGTTCCCTAATGTTCTTAGCAATTCTCACCGTCGGTGTTTTCATCTCTAACTTCCAATTCTTAGGAATAGTCATTTGGGCGATTCTTGCTATCGTCACCGGATACCTAACTTTGCTTCTAACTATGACTAGAAGAGCTAACACAGCAATCTTCAAGAAATACGAGAATGAACCAGGTCGTATCTCAATCACCGTGGGAACCCTAACTCGCAGAAAGTGGAAGGGAACTAACCAGCCTGTGGCCATCAACGCCAGAACCAAAGACATGGTGTTTCGCATCGTAGGACCAGCTGGTGTAGTGCTAATGGCTGAAGGAAACAGAACCAGCGCTAAAGCACTTCTAGAAGAAGAGCGCCGAAAAGTGCAGCGCTTGGCATCTGGAGTAACTGTTCACACCTTCTATAGCGCGCAAGATGGTGATGGAGTTCCACTAGGTCAGCTCCACAAGAAGGTTTCTAGACTCAAGCGGACTCTCAATAGGGCTGAGATAAGAGCAGTTCAGAACCGTTTGGCTTCAATTGACAGCCGTTCTGGACTGCCTATTCCTAAGGGTGTTGACCCTATGAAGATGAGGGCTTCACGCCGAGTTCAGTAAGTTTCGAAGTTTTACAATCCCGAAACATTGATTGGCTAAAACTCTAGCCTCAGCCCGATAAAGTTGTTCTGAGCGCAATGAAGTGTTCACTCCCAAAAACCTTTGAAGGGCTAACCCTATGTTTAAATCAGCATCCGAGGTCATCAAATTCATCAAAGATGAAGATGTCAAGTTCCTCGACGTTCGTTTCACCGACCTACCTGGTGTCCAGCAACACTTCAACCTGCCAGTAAGCCAGATTGACGAAGACTTCTTCGTCAACGGACAGCTTTTCGATGCCTCCTCAATTAGAGGATTTGCTTCGATCCACGAGTCAGACATGCAGCTAATCCCTGACGTGACAACTGCATACCTGGACACCTTCAGAGTTGAGAAGACACTGGTTATTAACTTCGACATCTACAACCCACGTAACGGTGAAATCTATCACCGTGACCCACGTCAGGTTGCTAAGAAGGCTGAAGCTTACCTAGCTTCAACCGGTATTGCTGATACAGCGTTCTTTGCTCCTGAGGCAGAGTTCTTTATCTTCGATGAGGTTCGTTACGAGAGCAAATCAAACACTGCTTACCACTTCGTGGATTCAATCGAAGGTGCTTGGAACACAGGGCGCGAAACTGAGTCAGATGGTGGTCGTAACCTAGGTAACAAAACACCTTACAAGGGTGGCTACTTCCCTGTATCTCCTGTTGATCACTTAGCAGACATTCGCGATGAGATCGTTCTAAACCTTGAAAAAGCCGGACTAATTGTTGAGCGTAGCCACCACGAAGTTGGTACTGCAGGCCAGTGTGAAATCAACTACCGATTTAACACTCTTGTTCAGTCAGCTGACGATGTTTTGAAGTTCAAGTACATCGTGAAGAACACTGCTTACAACTACAACAAGACCGCAACCTTCATGCCTAAGCCACTTATGGGCGATAACGGTTCGGGTATGCACGTACACCAATCTCTATGGAAAGATGGCAAGCCATTGTTCTACGACGAGAACGGCTACGGAGGTCTATCCGACCTAGCTCGTTGGTACATCGGTGGTCTTCTAAAGCACGCACCAAGTTTGCTTGCTTTCACCAACCCAACAGTTAACAGCTACCGCCGTCTAGTTCCTGGTTTCGAAGCACCTGTAAACCTTGTTTACTCAGCAGGTAACAGATCTGCTGCTATTCGTATTCCAATGACCGGCACAAACCCGAAGGCTAAGCGTATTGAGTTCCGTGCACCAGATGCTTCAGGTAACGCCTACCTAGGCTTCGCAGCTATGTTGATGGCAGGTCTTGATGGAATCAAGAACCGTATTGAGCCACACGCTCCAGTGGACAAGGACCTCTACGAACTGCCACCAGAGGAAGCTAAGAACATTCCTCAGGTTCCAGGTTCTCTAGAAGAAGTTCTAAAGGCTCTTGAATCTGACCACGAATACCTACTTCAGGGCGATGTATTCACCAAGGATCTAATTGAGACCTGGATTGACTACAAGCGCGAGAAAGAAATCAAGCCATTCGCTCAGCGACCTCACCCATACGAGTTCGAGCTTTACTACGGCGTTTAGTTTCTAAAAGAAATGCGGGTCACCTTTTGGTGGCCCGCATTCTTGTTTTAAGCGTAGAAGACTCTTTCGAAGACCTGACGAGATCTTCTAGTGTGAGCAAGGTAATCCTCTTCGAGTGCACTAGCTGAACCTCGCGGATATTCGAGTATTCGAGCCATACCTTCAAGCTGTCTTCTATCAAGAGATAGAACATCTGAGGCCTTGTTCGACCAAAGCACACCGGCTGAGCGAACTCGACTGGTCAGAATCCAAGCTTCAGCAAGCACTCGTGCGTCAGTTGCAGCTATCAATTCACACTTCACAAGAGCTTCCAGTGCATCTAAAGTCTTAGGAGTTCTAATTGCTGGATATTCACTGCCGTGCTTGAGTTGCAGTAGTTGAACCAACCACTCGATGTCACTAAGTGACCCACGACCTAACTTCAAATGTCTCTTTGGATCTGCACCCTGTGGAAGGCGTTCGTTTTCAACACGTGCCTTGATTCTTCGTATCTCAACGATTGACTTCTGTTCTAAATTTTCTGGATAGCGATACTTATCAATCACTTCGTTGAATTCTGTGATCAGTGCAGGTTTCCCGTAAATCATTCTTGCCCGCAGTAGCGCTTGGTTTTCCCAGATGTCACCCCACCGACTGTAATACGCACGATAGGACTCAACAGAACGGGCAACTGCACCATTCTTACCCTCTGGCCTTAACTCAACGTCAATCTCAAACTCGAGTTGCGGGTCTTTTACTAGACGATGTAACTCAGATATAACTCGTTCAGCCGCTTTCTGTGCCTGCTCGCCTTCGCTTTCATCAAGAATCTGGTAAACAAACATGAGGTCAGCATCACTTCCAAAGCCGAGTTCTTGGCCACCGAAGCGTCCCATGGCTACTATCCCAAAATCCATGGTTTGCTGTTTATATTCATTACTTGCCTCTAGAGCTTCAATAACGGCAGATGTGAGAGCACCAAGGTACCACTCAGTAATATCCGTTAGACCTTGGCTAACTGATGCAAGATCCAACTCCCCCACCACAGCACCTAGCGCTAAGCGCAACGTCTCACGTCTTCTAATGTGTCTTATGGCCTTGGCGAACTCATCGAGACCTTTATGCCTTGAGGCCAAAGACTCTGACTGTTCACGAAGCGCGGCTAAAGACTGCGGTCGAAGCGCGGATGGGTCTTCGAACCAAGCAGCACCTTCAGGTGATAGCTCCAGCAAAGCGGTTGCCAGCCTGCTGTTAGACAGGGCAACACTCAATCGTTCGGCTGCGCCTGAGCTATCTCTAAGCATTCTCAAGTACCAGTGGGACTCTCCCAAGTTTTCACTGAGTCGCCTGAACGCAAGTAGTGCTGAATCTGGATCTGTGCCTTCCGAAAACCACTGCAAAAGAACAGGTAATAGTTGTTTCTGAATTTGAGCTCGACGGGTAATACCCTGAGTCAAAGCTCTAATGTGCTGCAGTGCGCCTTCAGGATTAAGGTATCCAATAGCTGCTAGACGATCTGTTGCCTGCTCACTTGAAAGCTCGAGACCATCACTTGCTTTTGAAACTGCAGCTAGTAGTGGACGATAGAAAATACGTTGATGCAGAGCTCTTACTTGTTGCTTAACTTCAGTCCAGTTCTTGAGAAGTTCCTCGGCAGTCCAAGCTAGATTTACCGAACGTGCAATAGACCTCTGGTCATTCTCGTCAATAGGCATGAGATGAGTTCGTCTCATCTTCGACATTTGTATTCTGTGCTCAAGCAATCTCAAGAACTTATAGTGAGCAGAGAACTCACCGGCTTCTGCTCTGCCGATGTAACCACCATTGGATAGCTCTTGGATAGCGGTCAAAGTATCTGGTGACCGGACCGATTCATCGGATTTGCCGTGAACTAACTGCAGCAACTGAACTGTGAACTCAATGTCTCGCAAACCACCAGGCCCAAGCTTTATCTGTCTATCCACTTCATCAGTCGGTATGTTTCCGCTGACTCGCTCTCTCATCCTCTGAACTGACTCAACGAAGTTCTCCCGAAGTGTGGATTGCCACACCAAGGGGTTCATAGCGTCAAAGTATGCTGCTCCCAGCTCCACATCACCTGCCATTGGACGAGCTTTGAGAAGGGCTTGGAACTCCCAGTTCTCAGCCCAGCGAGAGTAGTAACTTGAATGTGATTCTAGGGTTCTAACTAAAGCTCCGGCTTTTCCTTCAGGTCTCAGATTCGCATCAACTTGCCAAAGCGCAGGTTCTGGATTGGTTCCATCCATGGCTCGCATCATCCTGGTAGCCAACTTGGTTGCGATCTCAAGCATCCGAGTTGTTTCAAGGCCCTGATCATTCGATTCGGCAACGTATATGACGTCAACATCGCTGATGTAGTTCAGTTCTCCTGCTCCACCTTTTCCCATACCGATAACAGCTAACTTTGTGGCAGCAACTTCTTCAAACGTGAAAGTTCCGAAGTCGTTTGATTGAGTAAGTTCACGGCGAGCGATTAGTAAACCTGCCTCAAGAGCAGCGGATGCAATCTCTGCAAGAGCTAGAGATACTCTAGGCTGCACACTAGTTGGCTCTAAAGAGGACACGTCGAAGATCGCAATCTTCACTAACTCGAGTCGATAAGCCTTACGCAAACTAGTGACTTGGTTTGGGAATGAGACACTGTCATCAGCGATGGATTCCAGTAACAACTGAACATAGTCAGCTCTACTTGCAAGCTTTTGATCTTTATCGAACTCCTTGAGTACAGCAGGATTGAGTGAGACAAAATCGGCTAATGCTGAAGATGCTCCTAGCAATCTGCATAACCGTAGGGATGAGTCTTCCTTGCCCAATAACTTCTTTATGACGGATTTATTGTCTCGTGAAAGCACGATGAGATAATCGAGAGCTTGGTCTGGGCTAGCTGTTTTGCTTAGGGAAGCTAGTGCTGATCTTCCACTATCTCCAACAAGAGTCACCAGTTCATCAAGTTTGGCTATTGTGCCATCGAGGTCAACAAAACCATATTTGGCAAGACCCGCAAGCGAGCCGCTAGATCTTGCAGTTGTCATTAGAGAACTTCGAGGTTGGTCTTCAATTCGTATGGAGTTACCTGTGAGCGATAGTCACTCCACTCCTTGCGCTTGTTAGCAAGAACGTAACTGAAGACCTGCTCGCCAAGCACTTCGGCAGCCAATTCAGATTCTTCGAGCAAACGGATAGCGTGGTCTAGGCTCTGCGGTAATGACTGGATACCCATCGCTCTACGCTCTGAATCGGAAAGATCCCAAACATTGTCTTCTGTTTCAGTAGGTAACTCGTAGTTGTTCTCAATTCCCTTTAATCCTGCTGATAGCAATAGAGCATATGAAAGATAAGGGTTAGCCGCTGAATCTATTGCACGATACTCCATGCGAGCAGAGTTTCCCTTGTTCGGTTTGTATAGAGGGACTCGGATAAGTGCTGAACGGTTGTTGTGGCCCCAGCAAACAAATGAAGGAGCTTCACCGCCACCCCAGAGTCGCTTATAAGAGTTCACGAATTGGTTTGTAACGGCAGTGATCTCTGGTGCGTGACGCAAGATACCTGCCATGAAACTCTTAGCAGTCTTAGACATTTGGTACTGACCTGATGGATCAAAGAAAGCGTTGGTGTCACCTTCGAACAGCGACATATGTGTGTGCATTCCAGAACCTGGGTGCTCAGTAAATGGCTTAGGCATAAAGGTTGCGTACACACCCTGCTCGATAGCAACCTCTTTGATTACAGTTCTGAAAGTCATGATGTTGTCGGCCATGGTCAAAGCATCTGCATAGCGCAGGTCAATTTCATTCTGACCTGGACCACCTTCATGGTGGCTGAACTCAACTGAAATACCCAACTGTTCGAGCATGTTTACAGCTCTTCTTCTGAAGTCGTTAGCGGTTCCGCCAGGTACGTTGTCGAAGTAGCCCGCCTTATCGACAGGGATAGGGCCCTCAGGACCTATCTGGGAAGACTTTAGAAGGTAGAACTCTATCTCTGGGTGAATGTAAAAGGAGAAGCCCATGCTGGCTGCCTTATCCAACGCTCTACGCAGAACATTTCTAGGGTCAGCAGCAGCTGGAACACCGTCAGGAGTGGTGATGTCGCAGAACATTCGAGCTGTTGGCTCGATCTCGCCTCGCCAAGGCAAGATTTGGAAGGTCGATGGGTCTGGCTGAGCGAGCATGTCTGCCTCATAAGACCTAGAGAGCCCCTCAATTGCTGAACCATCAAAGCCAATACCTTCAGCAAAGGCTCCCTCAATCTCGGCAGGAGCAATGGCAACGGACTTGAGTGTTCCTGCTACGTCAGTAAACCAAAGCCTGACGAACTTGACGTTTCGTTCTTCGATCGTACGAAGTACGAAATCACGCTGCTTATCCATAGGAAAAACCTTTCAATTGCCTGCTACTAGGCTAGTGGTTATGCCTAATGTTCGCCTAGCCCTAGCCCAAACCAACCCAGTTGTGGGCGACCTTGGTGGCAATCTGGCGGGAATAATCTCCGTAGTTGAGCAGGCGGCTCAACGAGAGGCTGACATTGTCGTCTTTGGTGAAATGTCAGTCACCGGTTACCCGATCGAGGACCTAGCAACAAGAGAATCATTCATCTTGGATAACGAGCTAATGGTTAGAAACCTGGCTATTGAACTGAAAGCCAAATCCCTAGGGCACATTGCTGTGGTGGTAGGGCACCCGTCAATGGCATCTGCCCAAGACCAAACCGGTTGGGCAATCGCCCATAACAGCGCTTCGGTTTTACTCGAGGGTGAAGTGATTGGCAGATACTCAAAGCATCATCTACCAAACTACTCAGTGTTCGATGAGTACCGAACATTCGTGCCAGGCAATGAGCTTCTAACTTTTAAGCACAAGGGGTTAAACTTCTCAACGGTTATCTGTGAAGACATCTGGCAAGCAGGTGGTCCGGTTTCACAGCTTGCCAAAGCCAATACCGATGTTGCGCTAATTCTTAACGGTTCGCCTTTCGAGATTGACAAGGACGATACACGTCTCAGATTGGTTTCAGAACTAGCCAAGAAACATAACTGTGCAGCAGCGTATGTAAACCTCGTTGGTGGACAGGATGACTTAGTTTTCGATGGCGACAGCATCATGGTTGACAGCAAATCAAGAATGGTGGCTCGACTGAAACAGTTCAAAACAGATTTAGTCTGCATTGACATCGAGTCAAAAGACGAACTGCGTGTAGTTGACGAGCACCACCTAACTAAGCCGAACGATAACTGGCAGACATGGAATGCTCTAGTTCTTGGACTAAGAGACTACGTTCAGAAGAACGGATTCAAATCTGTCGTCTTAGGTCTAAGTGGTGGTATAGATTCTGCTATCTGCGCCACTATCGCAGCGGATGCTATTGGATCAGAGAATGTATACGGTGTTTCAATGCCTAGTATCTTTTCCTCCGAACACTCAAAGGATGACGCATTAGATCTAGCTCAGCGCAGAGGCATGAACTATCAAGTTCAACCAATTGCAGAACTGGTAACACCCTTCGAAGAGCAACTATCTCTCGAAGGTCTCTCTGTGGAAAATCTCCAAGCTAGAGTCAGAGGTGTAATCCTGATGGCACTTAGCAACAAAGATGGACACCTAACTTTAACCACAGGCAACAAGACAGAGTTAGCGGTGGGCTACTCAACAATCTATGGCGATACTGTTGGTGGATACAACCCATTGAAAGATGTTGAGAAAACTCTTGTTTGGGAACTAGCCAAATGGCGAAACGAGTATGCCAAGAGCCGTGGTGAGGTTGAACCAATTCCGCAAAACTCAATTGATAAAGCGCCTTCAGCAGAACTGAGACCTAACCAAGTGGACCAGGACTCATTGCCTCCATACGATGTTCTCGACGCAATCTTGGATGCCTACGTCAATAGAAGAAAATCTTCCGCGGACATAATTGGTTACGGCTTCGATGAAGCTATGGTTCATCGCGTTCTTACTCTTGTTGATCGCGCCGAGTGGAAGAGACGTCAGTCTGCGATCGGGCCTAAGATTACCGGCATGGCATTTGGCCGTGACAGAAGATTACCGATTACCAATAAGTTCAAGGGATAGCAGATGCACGAGATCACTCCTAAGGTAGTTCGAACAGGAACTCTGATTGAATTCAAACAAGAAGGACGTAAGTTCTCTTGCCTTACTTCCTATGACTCCCTAACCAGCGGAATCTTCGATGAGGCTGGTATTGACGTCATTCTTGTTGGCGACTCTGCTGCCGATAATGTTCTCGGTTACGAAACCACATTGCCAATCACAATTGATGAAATGATACCGTTCGGTAGAGCAGTGAGTAGGGCTGCCAAGAGAGCACTAGTTGTCGTGGATATGCCTTTTGGCAGTTACGAGACTGGACCTGAGGACGCACTCACTAACGCCATCAAGCTCATGAAACTTTCTGGCGCAAGCGCTGTGAAACTTGAAGGTGGTATCCGAAGTGTTGCCCAAATTAAGGCACTTGTTACTGCAGGCATTCCAGTGATGGCCCACATTGGTTTCACACCGCAAAGCGTGCATTCACTGAGCGGAGCTAAGGTTCAAGGACGAGGAAACTCAGCACAAGACCTTATTGATGATGCATTAGCAGTTCAAGAAGCTGGCGCTTTCTCAGTGGTCTTAGAACTAGTGCCAGCGAAGTTGGCTAGTGAAGTCACTGAACGGCTAAACATCCCAACCATCGGTATCGGTGCAGGCTCTGGCACTGATGGGCAGATCTTAGTTTGGACAGATTTTGCTGGCCTGTACCCAGGTAAACCAAGAAAGCTCGTCAAACAGTATGCAGATATGAGAAGCGCTCTTCTGAGTGCCGCAGCAACTTACAGAAATGAAGTGGCCGAAGGTGTCTTTCCCAATGATGCTAATTCACACGACTAACTTCTTGAGGCGGACTAGTCTCGCTCTTGCTCTTCTTCCTCTGTCCAAGCGTCACTGCGCGCTCTGAGAATTTGCAAGGCGTTTTCCGCTTCCAGACGGGTGGCAAAAGGACCAATTCTGTACAGAGCTAGTGCCTGCTTACCTTCTTCAACAAGCGAGGTTTTGGTGTTGAACCAATACTCGGTCTTATGCTCTTCGCTAATTTGTTGGCTCCTTATGCGTTTCACTTCTCAGCATACTTACAGTCCCTACTTAGGATTGAGAGTATGCCTAGAGACGCCAAGACTGGAACCCTCATTCCTGGCCGCATCTCCCCCAAACTTTCGGTTCCATCGACGATCATGCGACCAGAATATGTTGGCAAGCCTATGCCAGCTAAATTCGTTGGAACTGATGTGAAAACTCCGGAGCAGATCGAAAAGATAAGACACTCAGGAAAGATAGCGGCACAGGCTATTGAGTTGGTTGGAAAGAATGCTAAAGCCGGAGTCACAACCGATGAGCTAGACAAACTAGCCCACCAGTTCCTGATTGATAACGGCGCTTACCCTTCAACACTTGGCTATCGAGGGTTTCCGAAATCTATTTGTTCTTCAATCAATGAAGTTGTCTGTCACGGAATCCCCGATGACACGGTCCTCATGGACGGTGACATTGTGAACATCGACATAACAGCATATGTTGATGGTTTTCACGGCGACAGTAACCAAACCTTTCTGGTTGGTGAGGTAAAGCCAGAGGTTGCCCAGCTGGTTGAAAGAACTAAAGAAGCACTTGCTAGAGGTATCGCAGTGGTAGCTCCTGGTCGATCTGTGAATCTCATTGGCCGAGCAATTGAGTCTTATGCGAAGCGTTTTGGCTACGGAGTTGTTAGAGATTTCACCGGACACGGTATCGGGGAAAGTTTCCACAGTGGGCTGATTATCCCGCACTTTGATTCTGCTCCACAGTATTCAGATGAAATGAAAGTTGGCATGGTCTTCACCATTGAACCAATGCTGACACTTGGTACTCACCTCTGGGAAATGTGGCCTGACGGCTGGACAGTTGTTACTAAAGATAAAAGCATCACCGCACAGTTTGAACACACACTTGTTGTAACGGAAACAGGTGCCGACATTTTGACATTGGCATAAGGAGAGATCATGGCAAAGAAGGCAATTGGGATAGATATCGGAGGCACCGGAATCAAAGGTGCTCTAGTTGATGTCCGAACAGGAACGCTACTCAGCGAAAGGCTCAGATACGCAACTCCTGAAGGTGGGTCACCTAAGGAAATCGCTGCTGTTCTTCGAGATTTGATTTCTCATCTACCAAAAGCTTCTGGTCTGCCAGTAGGTATTTGTTTTCCTGCCGTGGTTAAAGATGGAGTCACTAAGTCAGCTGCGAACGTTTCTAAGGAATGGATTGACTTGGATGCCGATCGCTTGTTTGAGAAAGAGCTCAAGCGAGTTGTACACGTCCTTAATGACGCTGACGCAGCTGGATTAGCCGAAGCAAAGTTTGGTGCCGCTAGAGATACAAAAGGGCTGGTTGTTGTGGTGACTCTTGGCACAGGCATAGGAACTGCTTTGATTTACAACGGCAAACTAATCCCTAATGCCGAGCTTGGTCACATAGAAATTGACGGTGTGGACTATGAGTCGAAAGCTGCTTATTCAGCCAAGGAACGAGAAGGTCTATCTTGGGAGCAGTGGGCTCAGCGTTTACAGAAGTACTTCGAAAAGCTTGAGGCATACCTAACTCCAGATCTTTTTATCGTAGGCGGCGGTGTTTCCAAGGAACATGAGTTGTTCTTGCCACTTATCAAACTGAAGACCAAGGTTGTGCCCGCAACAAGTAGGAACAGTGCTGGAATACTTGGCGCTGCCTACTGGGCTAAAAAACACACGACTGATTAGTGGAGGGGTCGGCCGATACGCCGGGTTCTGTACCTTTCGGTGACGGCCATCTATCTAGCGACATTGTTACCAATGCCATCAAGCGGTCTACCCGAAGACTTGAACTAGCAGTTCTCAAACGCCTTCTGTATGACCTTGCTCCGAGCGAGGTTTACCTAGCCGCCCTAGTTACCTAGAACGCTGGTGGTCTCTTACACCACCGTTTCACCCTTACCACTTACGTGGCGGTCTACTCTCTGTTGCACTTTCTTGCGGTTTACACCGAGTGGGTGTTACCCACCACTCTGCTATTTGGAGCCCGGACGTTCCTCGTTAGCTTTCGCTACCGCGACCGTCTAGCCGACCCTTCC
>JBMOFL010000008.1:0-34515 GCA_049314335.1 Rhodoluna sp.
TGAACTTCACAACATATTCAATATGTTCAGCCAACAGGTCAGTAGCTTTACCCTTACCTTCGTCACCCCACTGAGCGCCTACGATCACAAATGCAGGCATGGCAATCTCGTTTCTTCAGAGGTAGAGGTACCTCTCTATTTTACTTTATTGAGCAGTACCAGCTCTCACGCCGAGAGTTTGGAAGCTTGGATTGCTAGTCTCGCCACGCCTTTGGGGCAGGGCCTAAGATCTTGGCGGTTCGCTCAATAATGGTCTTGGCCACTCGGCTCTCAGCCTTCTTGCTAGCCAGAACGCCTTTTGCTACTGCTGCACCTGCAATTGCTTTCTTGGCTACTGCAACGCCCTTTACTGCCTTGCCCTGTGGAAGGAACATCACAACGGTAGCTGCTATGCCAACCGCTTTTCGGGCAACCTTAACTGCTGTGCTGTCGAGCACAACCATGAGGTCGATCATTTTCTGGTGCTTAGACTCTGATTCCACATCAACGTCGTGAAGTTCAAGAGAAGTAAATACATACATAGACACAGCAGAGGCGAAGTCCTCAGATGTGCTGTCATGTTCTGCCTCTACAGCCATGAGTTCTTCATCCAGCATCTTCTGAATCTTTGCTGGAGTTGCTCTTGGGTTGTCTGCACGAAGTTGTTCCAGCGCCTCAACTGCGAACGGTCTCTTTGCCTCATAGGCGCGGTCTAGGCTTTCGCGGCTTTTGTCTTTTGCTTTACCCGCAGTTTCCTTGGTCCAGCTAAGTACGCTCTTTGCTGCGTTTGTGACTGAATCCTTGTTTGGCTTATTCATTACGACCTTCGGATTTAGAATTTGCTTAATAACTGTCTTGGTGTGCAAGTCGGACACAGACATCGTTGGCGTCGAACATAATGCCAATTGCAAATCCGCTCGCGGCCCATTGGCAGAGTTTTTCACCATCAGGGAATTGAGTAATTGAGTTTGGATTTCCGACATGTGCGGAGATTTGTGAAAGAGTCATACCCGTCATATTGCCTAATGCCACAAATTTCTTGTTTAATGAAGTTCCCGAAGATTGATTAAGAGCTGATCCAATAATTGCGAAAAGCACAGCGAGTGCTCCTAGAACAGTTACGATAAGGGTGATTTCCAAAGTGTTACTCCCGCCTGAGATATCGTTTCCTATTGGAAACACACATTAGTTTAGCAGCCTGAATTTTGTTTGGTAATGCTCAGAAGACGTGTTGCTGAACCCATGCGTGCATGGTGATAGCGGCTGCTGCTGAGGCGTTTATTGACCTGGTAGAGCCGAACTGGGTTATCTCAAGGACTACATCACTGGCTTCAATGGCTTGTTCACTTAGTCCGGGTCCTTCTTGGCCGAACAGGAATACGCAGGATTCAGGGAGTTTATAGGTCTCTATCTTTTGGCAACCTGGAACATTGTCTATGGCAATGATCGGGAGGTTCTCTGACTTAGCCCATTCTAGGAATAGCCCAACCGTGTCATGGTGTCGGATGTGTTGGTACCTGTCGGTGACCATTGCACCTCTTCTATTCCAACGCTTATTGCCGATGATGTGAACCTCTTGGGCCAGGAAAGCGTTGGCATTTCTGACGATTGAGCCAATGTTGAGATCATGTTGCCAGTTCTCGATGGCTACATGGAATGGATGACGTTTGGTGTCCAGATCAGCCACAATGGCTTCCATCTTCCAGTACCGGTACTTATCAACCACATTCCTGGTGTCTCCAGTAGCCAGTAACTCAGGGTCATAGATGGATTCTGGGTGGTCATGACCCTCTGGAAGGTCTCCTACCCATGGGCCTACGCCCCAAGTGGTGAGCTCATGACTTGGGTTGTTTGGTTGTTCTTGGTCTGTCATCCACTCAAGCCTAACTTTGCTAAAGGTAAACTCTAACCATGGGTGAACGAAGAAAAATAGAGTGTTGGTTAACAGACATGGATGGCGTGCTTGTGCACGAAGGGCATGCACTTCCTGGAGCTGCTGAAGTACTAAAGCAGTGGAGAGAAGAGGGGCTGAGGTTCCTAGTTCTAACGAACAACTCGATGTATACCCCGAGAGACCTCTCAGCCAGGTTGAAGGCTACTGGCTTGGACATTCCTTCCGATGCCATCTGGACCAGTGCCTTGGCAACAGCTGACTTCATTGCTTCTCAGAAACCTAAGGGTTCTGCATATGTATTAGGTGAAGCAGGTCTGACTACAGCGATGCACGAGATCGGTTACGTGATGACTGATGTGAACCCTGACTATGTAGTTCTAGGAGAAACTAGAAACTTTAACTTTGATTCACTAACCAAGGCAATCAGACTTATCAATAACGGTGCAAGATTTATTGCTACTAACCCTGATGCCACTGGTCCTAGTGCTGATGGTGTGCTACCTGCAACAGGTTCTGTTGCAGCTCTAATCACAAAAGCTACTGGACGTGAGCCATACATTGTTGGTAAGCCAAACCCTATGATGTTTAGATCTGCTATGAACAAGATCAACGCACACTCAGAAACTACAGGAATGATTGGTGACCGTATGGACACCGACATCGTTGCTGGTATCGAAGCTGGTCTTCACACCGTTCTAGTTCTAACTGGTATCGCTGATGATGCAGAGATCAACAAATACCCGTTTAGACCAAATGAAATTCTGAACTCTATTGGAGATTTAGTTAAGTAGTTCTTAAATAAAAAACCGGTTACTTATTAGGTAACCGGTTTTTTATCTTTAAGGAGAAACTACTTGATGCTGAACTTCTTGGTAAGAGTTTTTCCGTCCGCAGAAACAGAAACAGTCTTTGAACCCTTAGTTACTGTGTATGTGTAAACCTGTGTTGCTTTGGTTGGCTTAACAGAGACTTTCTTCAATCCTGTGATTGAAACTGTAAATTTCTTACCAATTGCGTTTTTGATGGTCACGGAGATTTTCTTACCTGACGCTGCCGCTGAGACAGTGATTGGAAGAATAACTACTGGCTTGTAGTAGTGGAATTCAACTTGAGATCCAACGTTTGCCTTGCCTGTGATTTCTGCAAAGATTCTTGCGTACTTTGATCCAGCGGCTGGGGCTGTGGTTGGAGTAGCTGGCTTTGCACCTGCAACTGTGTCTGTGTTGTTCAATGTGAATGCAACTACACCGAAGGCGTCAGTCAATCCGGTTAGAACTAGTTGGTCCTCAGCTGTCTTAGTTGCATCAGCATTTGCTGCTGCTGCAACACCGGTGTTAGAGAAGAATCCAGCTGCTGTCTTTGCAGTTGCACCTGAGTTCGCAAGGTTAATGCGAACTGTTACAGGCTGGTTCTGTGCATAAGTGCCATTCTCTTTCAGTGCCTGGAAAGCAACAACCTGCTTTGAGCCAATAGGTGCGTAGGCAGCAATTCTGCCATCAACTTCAATAGCGTTTGCTTTACCAGCTTCTGTCTCTTCAACTCTAAGAGTTGGAGCTAGAAGTGAGATAGTTGCGTCAGTTGCTGTGTAGTCAAGAGCTGCTGAGTTGAAGTAGTGAAGCTCTAGGAAGTCTGCTGAGTCAGTCTTTTCACCGGTGATGCTTGGTAGGAACTGGCTAAAGCAGTCTGTTGATGGATCAGCGTTCTTGTCGTTAGGAGTGTCTGCTCCTGGGTTAGCTGGAGCATCTGGAAGAACTCCACCGTATGCTTCACAGTCATCAGGTGACTGAACTACGAAGTTAACAATTCCATTGACGTCTGTGGTGCCAACAACGTTAGCTCCATCTGATGCGTTTGAAGGAGCTGGCCTTGCCTTGATACCGTTCACACGAACAGCAGCGTTTGAGTTTGAGTAACCCTTGTTGGCACGAAGTGTCACTCTGGTGTTAGCCAAAGGAACTCCGGTTGGGCTAGTTGCCTGGAACACTAAGTTGGTCTTTAGACCGAAAGGAACGTAAGCCTGGTTGAAACGCATTCCAACACCAAACCAGTCACAGTCGTTTGTGAACTGTGATTCGAAGTCATAGCGACGAATCGAGTTGTCGTCAGTAAGAAGAGGGCTGATCAAGCGGATGTTGTTCTTCGGCTTGTCGTTGCTTGTCTGGTCTTCTACTGGGTAAGGGCAGTCAGCTGCGTAAGCAGGTGCTGAGATAGCTCCAACACCAACGATTGATAGCAATACAGTTGAGGCAAATGCCACAAACTTGTTTGTCTTTAGGGTCATTACAATTCCTTCATCTAGGCCGGAAGGTGTTCCCGAAGGGTCAAGGAGATTAGGCAGTTGCGCCAGATTCCAATATCGTTCGGAGTGCGCACACACTTCCTATTAGCAGATTAGCCTTTACAAAGACTTCGTGAAAGCGGTTTCGCGGGTAGTTACCAATTCGTTATCTAAGACGAGGCTCGGATAATCAATTCTGTAGGTGTGATGATTGGCTTCACGTCTTCGCCATTTAGTTGCGCAATCATGAGTGATCCAGCAGCTTCTCCAAGAGCCACAACATCCTGGCGAATAGTAGTTAGTGCAGGTCTTGTAGTTTGAGCGATAACCGCATCATCGAAGCCAACAACTCTCACATGTTCTGGAACCATGCGGCCAAGATCTTGCAGCACAGTCACAGCTCCTGCAGCCATCAGGTCGTTACAAGCAAAGATGCCATCAACATCCGGGTGAGCTTCTAGAAGCTTAAGAGCGTGGTCCATACCACTTTGCAGTGAGTAGTCACCCTCACAAATCAGGCCCTTAGCAGGAACTCCACCGGTCTCTCTGAAGGCTTGGAGATAGCCGTCTAGGCGTTGCTTGGCTGCTGTTGTGCCAATGTCACCGGTGATACATGCAATCTTTTTAGAGCCCTGGTTGATTAGGTGCTTGGTTGCAGCATATGCTCCACCGAAGTTGTCGGTATCAACGAATGGAATATCAAGACTTGAATGAGGTGTGCCTGCGATGACCATTGGTAGACCAGTCTTCTTGAGATTGTTAACCAAGGCATCGCTGTGAAGGACGAAGAATATTGCTCCATCAACTTCACCAGACTTGAGGTAGTTGGCTACTCCACCATCAACAGATCCAACTGGTGAGACCATAAGCACTGTGTGGAGACCATTCTCAGAGAGAACACGGCTTACCCCTGAAGTGACAGTTCCCCAGAATGGGTCGCTAAACACCGAAACATCATCATCAATTACTACGGCGATAAGCCCTGATCGACCTGAAGCTAAAGCTGAGGCAACTCTGTTCTTGCGGTAGCCAAGCTTGTCAACGGCCTCGTGAACCCGTTTTGCTCTATCTGGGTGCACACTTTCGTCACCGTTGAGAACACGGGAAACAGTGGCTTCTGAAACTCCTGCGGCTAAGGCAATAACGCTATAGGTGGGGCGTGGAGCAGGTCCCATGCCTACTACCTCCCTTACTTCCTGCCTCTACTTTTTAGCGAGGACTTCTAGTGACTTACCGTTTGTCGCAATAACCTTACTGTAAACGGTTCCAGAAAGTTTCACGATTCTCTGTAATGTTTCAAAATTGACAAAAACGATACCAAAACGTTTCGCGTATCCTTCAGCCCACTCAAAGTTGTCGAGCAGTGACCAGTAGTAGTAGCTCTTGACCGGAACACCCTGGTCAATGGCATCACTAACTGCAACCAGGTGGTTCACTAGGTAATCAACACGACGATCATCGTTAACTTCACCCTTAGCATCTGGCTCATCACCGTAGGCAACACCGTTTTCGGTGATTGCGATGTCTTGGATTTCAGGCCAGTCCTTGTGAATACGAACTAGAAGATCAGTAAGACCAGTTGGAGTTATAGGCCAGCCCATGTCTGTCAAAGGTCCTGGAGGAGTTCCATCTGAGTTGATTGGGAATGCGAAGGTTCCTTCGTTCTTCTCAACCTGCTCTGCTGTTGGGGTGTTTAGGAATGAGTCTGAGTAGTAGTTGATACCAAGGAATTCGCTATCAATCTTTAGAGCTTCCATGTCTCCTGGCTTGACAACCTTAGAAAGCTTGTCACCATAAAGTTCAACTAGGTTCTGTGGATAGGTTCCGTGCAGCTGAGCATCCATCCACCACTTGTTGATGTTTGAATCCCAGTAGTTGCGAAGTTCTTGTAACTCTTCGTTGTTCTCATCATCAATGCGGTAGTTAGTCATGTTCAAAGTAATACCACTACGAATCTCTGGTCTAACCGCACGAAGAGCACGAGTAGCTTCTGCGTGTGCAAGTGCTGTGTGGTGGGCAGCTGCAACAGCAGTTTCAAGATCCTTTAGTCCTGGTGCGTGCACTCCAACAAAGTGTCCTAGCCAAGTTACACACCAAGGCTCGTTGATAGTAATCCAGTTAGCCACACGATCGCCAAAAGCTTCTGCAGCAACAGTTGCATAGTCAGCAAACTGTTGAACGATGTCTCGGTTAGCCCAGCCACCCTTGTCCTGCAGAACCTGTGGCAGATCCCAGTGATACAAAGTTGCTGTTGGTTGAATGCCAGCTTCAAGTAGTCCATCAATTAGGCGGTCATAGAAATCAATTCCGTGTTGATTAGTTGCACCTGTTCCACCTGGAATAATTCTTGGCCAAGCAAGGCTGAAGCGGTAAGACTGAATACCAAGATCTTTCATGATCTTGATGTCTTCTGGATAGCGGTGGTAGTGATCGCAAGCTACATCACCTGTGTCACCGTCAACTACTTTGCCAGGGGTCTTAGAGAAGGTATCCCAGATGCTCGGTGTTCTTCCACCGTCATCAAAGCCACCTTCAATTTGGTAAGAGGCTGTAGCACTACCCCAGTTGAAATCTTCTGGAAAACCCATGATTAACCCTTCACTGCCCCATCCATAACACCGCGCACAAGTTTTCTACCAACAAAGATAAACAGAACAAGTAGCGGTGCTGTTGAAAGGAACGCTCCACCCATGTTCAATGCGTAGTCAATTGCATAGCTACTCTTCAACTGGTTCACAGCAACCTGTGCTGTGAAGTTCTCCGGAGTATTCAACACAAGTAGTGGCCAGAGGAAATCGTTCCATGTTGCAAGGAACGAGAAGAGGCCAAGAACGAAAGCGCTCTGCGAAATGATTGGAACAACGATGCTCCAGTATGCACGGAATACACCAGCACCATCGATGCTGGCAGCTTCTAACAACTCGTTAGGAACCTGAGCATCAATAACCTGTCTCATCCAGAACACACCAAATGCTGTTACAAGGGCAGGAATGATCAGAGCACCAAGTGAGTCAATCAAACCTAAGTTACCCATAAGCATGAACAACGGAATGATTCCAAGTTGGCTTGGAAGCATCATGGTCAAGATAACAAAGAGCACCATGAACTTCTGTCCTCTGAAGTTCAACTTCGCAAAAGCAAAACCAGCAATAGCTGAGAAGAACACTTGGGCTAAAGCAACAACAGTTCCAACATAAACAGTGTTCAGAAGTGCCTGGTTGAACTGAGGTAGTGCTTCGTATACGTTGCTAACAACTGTGAAGAAGCGCGGACCCGGAATTAGTGTTGGTGGAATCTTGCTGATCTCATCTGTTCCGTTGGATGCAACGATAAACATCCAGTAGAAAGGGAACAGCGACAGGAAAGTAACGATACCCAGGGCGATGTATCCACCGATTCCCATGCGCTGCCATCTTGGCTTTCTCTTGCGCTTTGGCTTAGGTCTTGTTTGTTCTAACACTTCTGCCTGACTCATCTTCCATCACCTGCAATCTTGCGAGTGATGAAGAAGTTGATTACAGAGACAATTGCGACAATAACTGTAATCATGATTCCAATAGCTGCTGCATAGCCCCACTTATAAGCAACGAATGCTTGCTCAAATAAGAACAGAGTCAAAGTTGAGAACTGACCTGAGTCACCACCGTTGAAAGATCCACCGAGAATCAAAGGCTCAGCAAAGACCTGAAGTCCACCGATAGTTCCAACGATAAGTACGAAGGTAATGGTGTTACGAAGGCTTGGCAGAGTCACATAGATGAACTGCTTGAACTTACCTGCACCATCAAGGGAAGCTGATTCGTAAAGCTCATTTGGAATTGCCAGCATCGCAGCTAAGAAGATTAGAGCGTTGTAACCGGTCCAACGCCAAACAATCATCGAAGCGATAGCAACGTGGCTAGAAGTGGTTCCCTGGACGAAGTCAATGTGCTCAAAGCCAAGGGCTCCGATGATGATGTTCACCATTCCGAAGTCTCTACCAAACAACTGACCGAACACGATAGCGATAGCGAGAACAGATGTGATGTTTGGAACCAGAAGAATAGTTCTGAAGAAAGTAGATCCTCTAAGCGCTGGGTTGTGTAGCACTGCTGCAAGTCCGATTGACATGATCAACATTGGAATAGTTGAAAGCAACCAGATATCCAAAGTGTTGACTAATGCATTCCAGAATCTAGTGTCAATAAACAATTCAGAGAAGTTAGCTAAACCGATGAACTCCTGAGTACCCAAAGCATCCCAGTTGAAGAATGCGATGTAGATGGAGTAAACGATTGGAGCTAAACCAAAGATAAGGAACATCACAAAGAACGGAGCTGTGAACATGTAGCCCCAGCGACCATTTAGAGAAGGAACAGCGTTAGGGTTGTTCGCTTTTCTAGGTTGCTTGGCGGGCTTCCACGGTGATGGTGGTTTGCTCGCACGAGCCTTACCCACAGTTGTCTGTGACATTGATATCTTTCTTGAACTAACTATTTACACTTACCAGCTGCAGCTATACCGGTGTTGAATGCTTTAGTTGCATTCTTTTCTTTTCCGTTAGCCACAAGTGAAATAGCTGATCCCATTGCCATATCAATACAGCGCTGCAATTTACCTTCGAAGATTGGCTTTAGCTTCTTAACACCAGTTGCATAGATTTGACCAACAGGTGCGTTGTTGAAGAATGGATCCTTCTCAACGGTAATCGCCCTGTTTGTGTATAGCGAAGGAATTGAAGGGAATAGACCATACATTTCAAATACCTTCAACTGCTGAGCAGGTGCTAGGTACCAAGAGATGAAGTTCCAGGCTTCCACCTGGTTCTTTGAACCCTTAGGAATGGTTAGCTGGCTTCCACCCATGTTTCCACCGCCACCAGGAGCACTTGCAATGTCCCACTTACCCTTGGTTGATGGTGACTGACCCTTGATGTAGCTGGTCATCCAAGCTGGCGCAAGCATTGCTGCGAATGTTCCCTTGGTCATACCAACGTTCCAGTCAGAGGAGAACTGACCGATACGAGTTCCAATCTTCGCGTCGCTTGCCTTAACAGTTGTGTCGAAAGCTAGCTTGACCTGCTTGTTGGTCTTGAAAATCAATTGACCTTGGTCGGTTCCGTTGTTTCTGTAGTACTTCTCGGTTCCCTGGTTCATAACCGCTGGGTAGATAGTTCCTACGTTGTCAATGAAACCTACGTTTGCTTTCCTCTGCGCAGCAGTTAGCTTCGCAACATACTTCTTACCGAACTCAATGAACTTAGGCCAGGTGTTCCAAGCCTTGCTCACTTCGTCTCTCTTGTATGGAAGTCCAGCCTTCTTGAAAAGGTCCCAACGGTAAGCAACTTCTAGGCCTCCAACGTCAGTCGGGATACCAATAACGCTGTCGTTATAGCCAACGCCGTGCTCCCAACGCCAAGGAAGGTAGTCCTTCTTGATGTCGTTAGCGCTCTTGTTGTCCTTGTTTCTTAGGCTACGAAGATCAATGAAACACTGTGGGTATGAACGCCAGAAACCTGAGTATGAAATTTCAACAGCTGCGATGTCTGGGTTACCAGCACCACCGGCAGCACACTGGGTGAATAGACCAGTTCCGTTTAGAGCATCAAGATCAGATTTCTTGATGCTTAGTTTGATGTCTGGGCGAAGTTTTCTGTAATCAGCTACAAGTGCTGGCTGAATTACGTCACCAAAAGTATTGACTGTCAGAACAGTACAGTCATTGGTGTTAGTAGTTGCCTTGGTGCAGTCCACAACCGCAGCCGCTGGGGAAATGAATCCTAAAACACCCATGGTTAGTGATGCGGTACCTAGCAGAGCAGCTGCCTTTAGTGACATCAACTTCTTTGACATTGAATTCTCCTAATGAGGTGTTGCCTCCCCACCTAGTTGTTGTGCGACAACTATTTGGGGAGGCCTACGTCCTCGATAATAAGGTTTGTAGTAAACTGCGAAAGCGGTTTCACAGTAATACAAGTTAATCGTGAAAGCGGTTTCTCAGCAATCTGAGAAAGCGTTATCTGGCTAACTGTTACCAAAAAGTAATCATTCTTGCTGTTCTTTCTCAGCCAAGACTTATTTCATAGGAACAGAAGAGGTAATTCGTGAATAAAACTGTCCGCAGAAGATTTATAGCTGCCAGCATCGCTTTAGCGTCCTTGACCCTAGGCTCTGTGAGTGCTCAGGCAACTGCCCCTACCGAGACTAAGCCTGCTAAGGAAAGGCTCCTATGGGCTCAGTACTTTAGCGAAAAGGCGGGATCTCGCGTTGATAAGCGTTACTGGACCCATGACATTGGTGATGGCTACGGCTGGGGTAACAATGAGAAGCAGTATTACACCAATAAGCCTGCCAACATATCGACCAATGGCGAAGGACACCTGGTAATCACAGCCATCAAGCTTGATGAAAACAATCCAGCAGACATGTCTTACCGCTGCTTCCAATATCTAGACTGCCTATACTCAAGCGCCAAGATCGTTACCAGAGGCAAACTAGGTTTCCAATACGGAACTATCTCAGCTCGAATTCAAACAACAGAAGGTGTTGGCATGTGGCCAGCCTTCTGGATGCTTGGTGTCCCTAGACCATCCTGCGATGGTTGGCCTTCATGTGGTGAGATTGACATTGTTGAAACCAGAGGATCAGACCCTTATACCTCTGTATCGAGTTTGCACGGACCTGGTTATTCAGGGGGAAGTGCTAAGACCACTTACTTTGCAGCCGGTAATGATCCGCTAAGCGCTGGTTTCCATGTTTACCGTGTGGACTGGTTACCAAACTCAATCAAGTTCTACGTTGATGGAAAACTTGTTGGCTCTCACCGAAAGAGCACGATTGCTCCGAAGAGTTGGGTGTTCAACGCAGAGTTCTACCTGATTCTCAATCTAGCCACCGGTGGAAACTTCGATGGCGGAGCGCTTGATGAAACTATTGAAAGAGCGCAAATCAAGGTCGACTGGATTAAGTACGAGACCTTCAACGGTGTTGGAAAGTTAATCAGAAGGTAATTAGCGAAGTTCTAAGTCATCGAGGGTGACGGCTGTGAAATATTTATAGCCGGCATCCTCGATTACTTTTTGTGCTCCAGTGTCTCTATCAACAACGGTTGCAACAGCAACAACAATTGCTCCCGCTTCCTCAAGTGCTTTAGCAGCAGTTAGTGGAGAACCACCGGTTGTTGAAGTGTCTTCAACAACAACAACTCTCTTACCCTTAACATCAGGTCCTTCAACCTGTCTACCCATGCCATGAGCTTTAGCTTGCTTACGAACTACAAAAGCATCAATAGCTCTACCTCTAATAGCTGCTTGATGCATAACAGCAGTTGCGACAGGATCTGCTCCCATAGTCAAACCACCGATGGCAACGAAGTCGTCAACACCATGAGCATCAAGTAAATCAAGCATGACCTGGCCAATAAGTGGAGCTGCTTCATGGTGCAGGGTAGCTCTTCTTAGATCAACATAGTAATCAGCTTCAATACCGCTAGACAAAGTCACTCTGCCGTGAACCACAGCTAATTCTTTGATTAGTTCAATAAGGCGGTGCTTGTGAGCAGAAGTATCAGTCATGTCTTAAGTTTAAGTAATGCGCATAGCAACTCATAACGTGAACTCAATTAGAACCCGTGTCGGTCGGGTAATCGACTGGATGCAAAGAGCAGATATAGATGTTCTTGCTATGCAGGAGATTAAGTGCAAGCCTGAGCAGTTCCCTATGCAGGCCTTTACTGACGCTGGATATCACGTAGTTCTACATGGCTTGAACCAGTGGAACGGTGTTGCCTTTGCCAGCAAAATGCTTGCTGAAGATGTTGAAATAGGTTTCCCTGGCATGCCAGGCTTCGGTCCCGAAACAGCTCAAGAAGCTAGAGCCATTGGAGCAACATTCAATAATGTGAGACTTTGGTCTCTCTATGTTCCTAACGGTAGAACTCTTGATGATCCGCACTACACATACAAACTTGAATGGTTAGACAGATTAGCTGCAGTAACAGCAGAGTGGTTAGAACATGAACCAGATCAAGCGCTTGCTCTAATGGGAGATTTCAATATCGCACCACTAGATAAAGATGTTTGGGACATGGATGCATTCATTGGTTCAACACATGTATCAGAAGCAGAACGAGATGCATTCAGTGCATTTGAACAAATAGGTTTGCAAGATGTTGTCAGACCACTTATCCCAGATGGCTATACATATTGGGATTACCAACAACTTAGATTCCCTAAAGATGAAGGCATGAGAATCGACTTCATACTAGGTAACGACGCATTCGCTGAGAGAGTTCAATCAGCAGAGATAGTTAGAGACGAAAGAAAAGGCGAAGGCCCTTCCGATCACGTGCCTGTGGTGGTTGATCTAGATTAGGTAAGCAATTATGGGTCATTGTGCCATGATGGTCTTAAAGAGTTAGGACTCCTCAATGTCGAAGATCAAAGCCATAGTTACTGGACTAATCGCCCTGTCATTCTTAATGCCAATCTCGCCAGCAAGCGCGGATACAAATTGCTACTCACCTGGACCAGACCTAAACCTGGCGGGTTGTAACTTTGTTGGCATTAACCTAAGTGGCTACGACTTGAGTAATTCAAATCTCAGCGGGGCTAACCTAACTGGCACTAATTTGAGTGGTGCAAACCTAGCCAACGTTCGAGCTGACAATGTAGTTGGAGTTCCAAGTTCACTGCCAACAGACTGGGTTCTGATCAATAAATTTTTGCTTGGTCCAGAAGCAAATCTAAGCTCGTTCATTCTCAATGATATGGATTTGAGAAACGTGAATTTAACAGGAGCTGACCTTAGCTATGCCAGGATGAGTTCTGTAAATTTGACCAACACAAACCTGACTGACGCCACACTCACCCAGGTTTGCGGCAACTCACTAGTTGGAACACCAAATGCATTACCAGAAGACTGGACAATACAAAAAGGCCTGCTAATTGGTCCAACCGCAAATTTGTCAGGACTAACCATCACAGGTGTGGATTTCCGCGGCCTTAATATCTCAGGAGCTTTTCTCGATTCTTCCAATCTGATTGACTCCAATCTTTCTGGGCTCAATCTGCAAGATGTGGGGGTTCGTTCTGTAGGTCTTATAAACACAGATGTCTCTGACACAGACTTCGAAGGAGTTGACTTTGGAGGTGTGCGTTCATTCGGTATCACTGGAACACCAAAAACACTTCCTACCGGTTTTGTTCTCCGAAGTGGATTCCTGATCGGACCTGGTGCAAATCTCAGCAGTGCTAACATGAGCAACATTAACTTCACAGATATAAACCTCTCTGACGTCAGCCTAGTGGCCGCAAATCTTTCAAACACAAATCTGGCTGGAGTTGATTTAACCTCGACTTTAGTCAGTGGAGCAAACTTTTATCAAGCGAACATCGCAGGTACAGATTTCACTGGTGTTGACCTTACTGGAGTTATATCCGGAAACTTAACTGGCACTCCCATTGGTCTATCTGAGGACTGGACACTATTTCAAGGTTTCCTTGTCGGCCCAAGCGCTAATCTCAGCAGTTGCGACTGGAGAGGCCTAGACCTTCGATCTTTGAACCTCACCGGAGTTAGTTTTGTGAACGGAAACTTAACTGGGGCAAATCTTGCGGGGATGGATCTAACTGGGATGAATCTTTTGGGAGTGAATCTTTCCGGTGCGAATGTCACTGGAACAAAGTTTGCTGGAGCTACTCTTAGCGAGGTAATTACTGGAGATCTCGTTGGTACACCGCTCGAGGTTCCATTGCCGTTCAAATTTCTGAACGGTTACCTATTGGGACCAACCGCAAATCTACGTGGGGCTGATTTGCGCGGATTTGATTTGAGAAACATGGACTTAAGCAACGCGACAATGAATGTCATCAAATTAAATAATGCGGATCTTCGCGGTGCAACAATCACAGGAGCCGCAGTGCAAGATGCAGACTTCACTGGAGCAAAGCTTCTCAATGTCATATCAGGAAACCTCATCGGTCTCCCTACTGGACTTCCAAGTAACTTCACACTGGCAGATGGCGTACTCAAAGTTAACCTGCTACTTACCCCAATTCCTAAAATCACTGGTCTGGCAAAGGTGGGTTCTAAACTCACTGCTGCGACAGGACTCTGGGACGAAGGCGTAAATCTAACCTTCCAATGGGAGCGCAATGGCACTCCGATTACAAACGCAACCCTCAAGACTTATGTGCCAACGGCAGATGACTTTAAAAAGGGTGTGAGCGTAACTGTTACTGGCACAGGAACAGGCGGAACTTCAAAATCAAAGAGCTCTCTTGATAAGCCGATTGCTGTTGGCAACATGGTGGTAAAAGCACCAAAAGTAACTGGCACTTTCGCTAAGGGAAAGACACTAAAGGTTTATGCAACCTCATGGGCTCCTGGATCAAAGATAAGCTACAGCTGGCTTTTAGATGGCAAAGCAATCAAAGGTGCAACTAAGAGCACCTTCAAGATTCTTCCTAAACATGTTGGTAAGAAAATTAGTGTCATGGTCAAACAGATTGCAAAAGGTTATGTAACTGCAAGCAAAGCTTCTAAGCCTACAAAAGTGAAGTAAAACTTAGTCTGAAGCTAAAAACGCTTTGCGTTCCTTCTCTGAATACTTTTCGATTGCATATCTGAGCATTGTTCTTGGCATGTTTGCTTTGTGTTTCAAAAGGAATTCAGTGAGTAGATCTTTATCGCGCTTACCCACTTCTCGAAGCATCCAACCTGCTGCCTTATGAATAAGGTGATGCTCATCAGTGAGAGCTTCTTTGGCCATAGCTAGTGTTGGACCGAACTTACCTATGCGGATAAGTGGGAAGGTCAGGAGTATGGATGCTCTTCTTTCCCATAAGTTATCTGATGTAGCTAGTGCTCTCAGAAATGGTGCCCCGTAGCCTAGGTGCCTTGCGAGTATCTCTCCCATGTATGGAGCACTAGCGTCAATCAGATCCCAGTTGTTGACCTTGTTTGTCTTGACTAGCATCAACCAGAACTCGAAAAGTTGAATACGCTCAGCATCATCTTTAGCTTTTGAATACTTGTGATTCAAGATCACTAAAGCTGTTAGACGTTCCTCGTGATACTTAGAGTTAGCTAAAGTATCAAGTTCTTCTTGAGGTAGGTCTTTGTACTTCTTAGCAATCGCCCTGGTATCAGGAACGCTTACGCCAAGAAACAAATCTCCAGCACCATAAGAATCTTCGCCAAAGACTTTAGTCTTGGCTGAACCTATAGCCCACTCTTTGGAAGAGACAGCTCTTAGATCTTTTTTGAGCTGGTCTAACTGGCTCAATTAGCTAAGGTCACCAATCACAACTAGTGAGTCACCTGCAACAGGAACAAATTCACTTGTTTTTGAAGGGTTCAACACAACACCAGTTGAACCTTCAGCACCAGCACCTGAACCTAGGCGATATCCAATTGCTGATTCACCGTGGTTACGAGCGGTAGCAACCAGTTCAGCAAATGAAACTGACTTCCCTAGCTTTGCGTATTCACTGATGTCTCTAACATTTAGAGTTGCACCTTCAGCATCGAAGAGATCTTCGAATACCGGCGCAAGTTCTGGGTTCTCGCTGATCTGAGCAATCAATAGAGCAGCTAGAGAGTCGCTAACAACTAGATCATCAACAGCTGCAACACGAGCAAGCTCAGACTTTCTTGAATCAAGAATTTCAGCTACTAGACGAGTTGGTTCAACTCCGTTACCCTCTGCTGCGAACAACTGGTTCATCTGCAACATGGTCAGCATTGTTTGAGCATCTGCTTCACTCTGGCTAATTGCATTACGGTAACCAAGAACGATGACCTCGTTGTATTTCTTACCCTTAGCCGCAGCAATTAGATCATCGACGTCACCTGAGACGCTAGCGAAGGTAACCTTTACTGTTCCAAACTTTAGGTTCTTTAGTTCATCAGCTGCAACGTACCTTGACTGAGCAACAATGTGAACAGTTGAGCCCTTAGGTAGGAAGCCAGCAAGCTCGTTAAGGACTGTGCGGCCCATTGAAGACCAACCAATGATTAGTAGGTGCTCTGCTGGGTCTTTCTTCTTCGCAACAGCGGTTACCTTCTTCTTTGAGATGTCTTCGCGCACACCGGTATAGATAACCTTGTCGTCATCTTCAGCGATGGCAATAACCTTCATGCCTTCTTTGATCTTGGTGTTCTGCGGCGGGTTTACCTTGGCAGTTCCATCGGCATTCAACAGACCAATAACTGAGGCATCGTTGAATGCTAGAAGTGCATCTGCGTAAGTCTTACCAATAAGTGCAGGCACCTCGTTGAAGTAAATCTCATCGCCATCAAAATCTAGAAGATCGAGAATCACTGCTGATAGACCTGGTCGACGTGAAGCTTGAGCTGTCACACGAGCAATGATCTCTTGAGAGCGAACAGTAATGACCTGACCTTCGGTTGCTACAGAAAGTGCTTCCCCTGTGTGTGCATCATCAATTTCAGTAATGATTTTGATCTGTGTGTTTGGGTTAACTGCTTTAATCGCAAGAACGGCACTAACTACGTTGGCGTCGCCTGTTTCATCGCTATCCAGCACAATGATTGATTTGGCGTTTGCGATATTAGTTCTCTTTAGATCCGCCGGGTTGGTGACATCACCAGTTCTTGTTACAACCTTTAGTTTCCCTAGATCATTTGCTCTTGCATCAATCTCACCCTCCATGAAGTCGCGGGTGTGAGAAGAGAAGATAACTACATTTGCTTTTTTGACGTTTGAGTTAGCGGTTGCAAGCTCTTTCAAGATTGGGTAGATACGGTTTGACCAACCCAAGATAAGGGTGTGATTGTTAACAATGATTGGGCTCTTACCCTTACGCAGTCTTTCGAAGGTTCTAGTAATTGCACCAACGATGAAACCTGTTACAGTTCCACCGAGAGTGACGGTAGCAGCCCAAGTCAGGAATGTAATAATTCTTTCTGCCCATGACGCATCTGGACCTCTACCCAACAAAGTTGCGAACGATCCCCAGAAGGTCTCGAAGTTTACGGTCACTACGTTTTCAGGACGAGTGATGATTGGAATTGCAAAAAGGGTAGCCTTTACAAGCACCAAGAGAATGCTTGTGATCACCATGAACACAAGCACCCATACGATGAACATGCCGCTCTTGGCAATGGAGTTATCGAAGCTGTACTTGAGCTTTGCTCCAAGTCCTGGCTTAGTTACGTTTGGTTTTACTGGTTCGCCCTGAGAGCCTTGGCCGTATGAACGGTCTTCTGTTTTATTGGTCATAGTGCCTAATATTAGCGAACTAGGCGTGGGCTAACCCAATAAATGTTCGCAGAAATGACTATTGGTTTTTACGGAATAGTTCGACCGAAGTAGCCTTTTTTGGCCTTTTACCAGAGGGCAAACTAACTGTGCCTGAATCCCCAACAGCAAATACTCGAGCCCCTGGTTGCTTTAGAACCAGCTCTTCAACCAACTTCTCAAGTTCGTTAACTCTCTGCTTCATGTCCACAACGTAATTCTCGAGATCCATGATTCTCTTGATGGCAATCAGAGATACTCCTTCGCTCGAGAGCTTGGCAACCTCAGCCAATTGGCTCACATTGCGCAAGGTATACCTTCTTGATTGCCCGATAGTTCTGCTGGGCTTTACAAGACCCATTCGGTCATATTGACGAAGAGTCTGAGGATGCATCCGAGCTAGTTCAGCAGCCGCTGCGATAGTCAGAATAGGTGCATCTGGATCGATGTTATTCATTAGAGAAGCCCAGCCTTGTTATGCAAATCAGCTCTTGGATCTTCTTTAGGAAGCAGTTCATCAAAGTCTGCCAAAGCCTTAGCTGCCTTCTCAGAAATATGAGCTGGCACTAAAACTTCAACGCTTGCTAAGAGATCGCCAACGCCTTTAGCTGTTGTTACACCTTTGCCTTTAACTCGAAGAACTCTTCCATTGGGGGTGTTAGGTGCAACTTTAAGTTTCACTGGATCGCCGCCAAGAGTTGGCACAGAAATAGTTGCCCCCAGAACAGCTTCAGCAAAAGTTACTGGAACAGTTAGGCGAAGATTATTGCCGTCTCGACTAAACACTGGATGAGGTTTCACTGAGATGGTGATTATCAGATCTCCGTTAGGTCCACCATTAGGTGAGGCTGCACCTTTGCCACGGAGCTTGATCTTCTGGCCATTTAAAACACCGGCAGGAATCTTTGTGTTGATGGTATCCATGCCGGCGTAGTTCAACTTGATAGTTGTTCCATTAACTGCATCAATAAAAGGCAATTCAGTTGTTGCAGTTAGGTCTTGACCGGGCATTGGTCCGCCGAATCCACCAAAGCCTCGACCGCCACCGCCAAATAGATTTGCAAACACATCTTCGAAACCAGCGTTTGACTGCCCACCACCAGGTGCTGTGAATCTCGCTCCACCGCCCATAGCTCTGAACTGATCATATTCTTTTCGCTGATCTTTATCAGAGAGCACAGAATATGCTTCAGATATTTCTTTGAACTTAGCTTCAGCTTTAGCATCTCCTGGATTTGAATCAGGATGATATTTTCTAGCTAGCTTTCTATAAACCTTCTTGAGATCTGCTTCAGGAACATCTTTAGCGACGCCAAGAACTTTATAGAAGTCCTTCTCTAACCAATCTTGACTTGCCATAAGTTATTACTTCTCTTCAGGAATAAAAACTGCAACCATTGCTGGACGAATAAGACGATCACCTAGTTTGTATCCAGGAGAAATTACATCAGCAATAACATTCTCTGTTACATCAGCTGATGGTGTTTGAACTAGAGCATTGTGTAATTCAGGATCGAACTTGTCACCTTTAGCTCCAAATACTTCGAGACCAAACTTGTCGCCACCATTACGCAGTTTGTTTAGAACCGCAGCAAAAGGTGAACCTTCAAGATCGCCGTGAGATTCAGCAAGAGATAGGTCATCAAATGCAGGTAGGAATGCTCTAATCACTTCAGCAATAGCTGCATTGCGAGCAACATCTCTGTCTCTTTCAACACGAGTCTTGAAGTTCACAAACTCAGCCTGCAGTCTTTGCAAGTCAGCTAGAAGCTCTGCTTCTTTACTTATAGGTCCTGTTTCTTCAACAAGATCTTGTAATTCAGCATCAATAGGGTCTAAAGGAGAATACTCGTCGGGAGAGTCGGGACCCTTAGGTCCCGACTCAAACTCATCCGACATTACTTCTTCTCTGCTTCTTCTTCGTCGACCACTTCAGCATCGACGACATCTTCAGTTGAAGGAGCTTCCTGTTCCGCTTCTTGAGACGCAGCAGCGTAGATAGCTTCGCCCAACTTAGTCTGTGATTCGGTTAGCTTCTCTAGAGCTGACTTCACTGCATCGAAGTCTTCGCCTGCAAGAGCAGTTTTTAGAGCATCGACATCTGCTTGCACATCAGTCTTTACTTCTTCAGATAGCTTCTGGTCGTTGTCCTTGATCAACTTCTCGATCTGGTAAACCATTTGCTCTGCCTGGTTACGAGTGTCTGCTTCTTCGCGACGCTTCTTATCTTCAGCAGCGTGCTCTTCTGCATCTTTAACCATGCGCTCGATGTCTTCCTTAGACAATGAAGAACCACCGGTAATAGTCATTGACTGTTCCTTGTTAGTTCCCTTGTCCTTAGCAGACACGTGAACGATACCGTTAGCGTCGATGTCGAAGGTAACTTCGATCTGAGGTAATCCACGAGGTGCTGGAGCAATACCGGTTAGCTCAAAGTTTCCAAGTGACTTGTTGTCTCTAGTGAAATCTCTTTCACCTTGGTAAACCTGGATGCTAACAGCAGGTTGGTTATCGTCAGCAGTTGTGAAGACTTCTGATCGCTTAGTTGGAATTGCAGTGTTACGTTCGATCAACTTAGTCATGATGCCACCCTTGGTTTCGATACCAAGAGATAGTGGAGTCACGTCAATCAATAGAACGTCTTTACGCTCACCCTTTAGAACACCAGCTTGAAGTGAAGCACCAACTGCAACTACCTCATCAGGGTTCACACCCTTGTTAGCTTCTCTACCACCGGTAAGAGTCTTAACAAGTTCTGCAACCTGAGGCATACGTGTTGAACCACCAACAAGGATTACGTGTGCAATGTCAGCGACCTTTACGCCGGCTTCTTTGATTACGTCGTTGAAAGGCTTACGAGTGCGCTCTAACAAATCGTTTGTTAGTTGTTCGAACTGTGCACGAGTAATTGTCTCGTCCAAGTTAGCTGGACCATTCTCGGTTAGAGAGAGGTAAGGTAGCTGAACGTTAGTTGACATTGACTGAGAAAGTTCTTTCTTAGCCTGCTCTGCTGCCTCCTTTAGACGCTGGAGGGCAATCTTGTCTTTAGCAACATCAACACCAGTTGTTTCCTTGAACTTCTTAACCAAGTGATCAACAAGTCTCTGGTCCCAGTCATCTCCACCTAGGCGGTTATCACCTGAGGTTGCTTTTACCTGGATAGTTGAGAAGCCATCATCTTTACCAACTTCTAGAAGGGAAACGTCGAAGGTTCCACCACCTAGGTCGAATACCAAGATCAGTTCGTCTTCTTTACCTTTATCAAGGCCATATGCAAGAGCTGCTGCTGTTGGCTCGTTGATAATACGTAGAACGTTTAGACCTGCAATCTCACCTGCTTCTTTAGTAGCCTGACGCTCTGCGTCATTGAAGTAAGCAGGGACAGTAATAACCGCATCTGTTACTGGCTCACCTAAATATGTCTCAGCATCTCTCTTTAGCTTTCCTAAGATACGAGCTGATAGTTCTTGAGCGGTGTATTTCTTACCGTCAACATCAAAGTTCCATGTGGTTCCCATGTGACGCTTCACAGAAGCGATGGTGCGATCCACGTTTGTTACTGCCTGGCGCTTAGCGGTTTCACCGACAAGCACTTCGCCGTCCTTAGTGAATGCAACGATCGAAGGGGTTGTTCTGAATCCTTCAGCGTTAGCGATAACGGTTGGTTCTCCACCTTCCAATACGCTTACTGCGCTGTTTGTTGTACCGAGGTCTATACCTACTGCACGTGCCATGTGGTTGTTCTCCTTATTAGTGCCCGCCTTTACTGGGCCGCAGCTTTTGTATCTCAAAACTCGAACTTGAGCCTTGTTGACTCAAGTTTCACAAATCAAAAGCATTATGTCAAGCAAATATCCTGAAAACTTGATGTGAAGTGGCTCAAGTTCGCTGACGGCTAACTATTGCCTAATTGTTGTGAAAAAGTGCCCGAAAGCGAACGATAAATGGCCTCGAACCCGCCAAACTTGAGGCTATGACTAAATCAAGTTCAAAACTAAAGACTTTTTCCTGGATGCTATGGGACTGGGCCGAACAGCCTTACCCAACCATCATGCAGACCTTCATCTTCCCGGTCTATTTAGCAGGAGCAGTTGCAACAGCAGCTCAGAACCCAGATCAAGCCATCGGTTGGGCAACAGCTATCGCTGGTGTGCTACTTGCACTAATTGCTCCGGTGCTGGGTAGAAGATCGGATGTCAATGGTCGAAGAAAGTTTTGGGTAGTTCTTCTTACATTGGTCCTAGTTGCCATCATGATCTCCTCATTCTTTGTTGAGCCGAAGCCTGAGTACTTCTTATTTGGTTTAGTTCTCTATGCCATAGGTTCTCTTGTTCAAGAGTCAGCATTCATTAACTACTACGCGATGTTGAAGGGTGTAACCACCGAAAAGAACATCGGAAAGATATCTGGTTTTGCTTGGGCCCTTGGTTATACCGGTGGAATCATTCTGCTTTTGGTTTCTCTGATTGGATTTGCACTGCCTGATGTTCCATGGTTTGGTATTCCAACAGATGAATCACTAAACATCAGATCGATCTTTATCTTTGCTGCAATTTGGACTTTGGTCTTCTCAATTCCTCTAGTACTTTTCGTGCCAGAGATTGAAAAACAACCAGTTGCAAAAGAAAGTGTTCTTTCTTCATATAAGAAGCTTTGGGGTCAGCTAGTAACACTTCGTCAGCAAGCCCCAGAAACTCTAAAGTTCCTAATCTCTAGTGCTGTTTATAGAGATGGTCTTGCAGGTATCTTCACCTTCGGTGCAGTGCTTGGAACATTAGCGTTTGGTTTTGATCAGACATCAATTATTTACTATGGAATCGCCGCAAACATAGTCTCCGGACTTGGTGCTGCTATCGGTGGTGTACTAGACGACAAAATTGGTTCAAGAACAGTGATCATCGCTTCCCTAGTTGGTCTCATTGTTGCTGGTAGTTGTGTGTTCATCTTCGCTAGCTACGGTCAGCCTGCTTACTGGTTGTTCGGTTTGCTTCTATGTCTATTCGTAGGACCTGCTCAAGCATCAAGCAGAACATTTGTTTCTAGATTCACACCAGCAGGACGTGAAGGTGAAGTATTTGGTCTATACCAGTTCACCGGTCGAGCAGTTTCATTCTTGTCTGGAACATTATGGGCATCAAGCATATGGATTGCTATCGAGCTTGGTGCAACAGGTAACACAACCATCTACGGTATCTGGGGCCTAATGGTCATCTTGGTTGTTGGACTAGTGCTACTAACAAGAGTTCATCCGAGACCTGCAATTATTAATTAGTACTTTTTCTTCACCGCTTGGGTTTTTCTCTACAGAAGATAGAATAAAGCTATGACTAGAAAACATGGTGAGCTTGAAGCAGAGGTGCTGCATGCACTTTGGGGTCTTGAAGAATCTGGCGCTACTGATATTGGGTCACAAGACATCTTGAGAACAATTGAACCTAAAGGTTCTATTGCTCTCACAACCTTGCTGACTATCTTGAGCCGCCTCTGCGACAAAGAACTTGTTAGAAGAAGAAAACTTGATGGCAAATCACTTGTGTTCGAATCAGTGCTTAGTCGAGATGAACAAGCAGCTGCTTCACTTCTTGAATTGCTAGAAGGATCACATAACCCTTCTCTGGTTGTTGCAAACTTCGTTGACTCTCTTTCACCTGAAATCAAAGATGCTCTTAGGAGTAAACTGCGCAAGGAGAAGTAGGCTGTGTCTCTAATTGGCATGCTACTTCTTTTAGACATAGCGCTGCTGTTTTACTTATCTCTAGTTGCCCCTGGCACTTGGCTAGGGATGTTCAGAAAGAAACCAAATCTTGGTATTCGCATTTGGGTAGCAACCGTCCTACTCACTCTTCTGAGTCTTTTTAGCTCTATAGGTTTAGCTGTATATGTTGCTCTTGATACCTATGACTATCTAACTCGAGGATCAGTAGGGGATTCCTCCATAGTGACAGTCATAGGAGTAGGTGTGTTGCCATGGGTACTGGTTGCAGGTATCGGTATTTGGATATCTCTAATGACCATGAAGTTTGAGCCTTTACTCATCGAAGCAAGAGCGCTCACTGACAAGTTCATGTCGATTGGGAGACAGTCACGAAGATTTCAAGACATTCCTGTAATTCTTGTTCCCCTGGAACCAAGATTGGCCTTTGCTAAGAAACTAGGTGGAGAGAAATACATCTTCATTACTCGAGGGACTATGGATGCTCTAACTGAAACCCAGTTAGATGCTGTTCTATGGCATGAATACACTCACCTAAAGAAACATCACCTTGAGATAAAGTCTCTCGCTCAGAGACTTCTAGTTGCTGCTCCATGGTCTTGGCTTGCCACGTGCTTCAATCACGAAATCAACTTGCTCGCAGAACTGTCTGCTGATAAAGAAGCAAAGAACAGAGCTGGAGCTAAAGCGCTCAGTGAAGCAAAAGACGTCTTAGGGTCTTACTGCTAGTTCTTCTTCCGGTAGTAGAACTTGTACTTAGATGAAACAATGTGTCCATCAGCTGAAACGATTCTGTAGGTCACGGTGTATCCTCCGTAAACCAGACCCTTTTTCAACTGCACACTCGCTGTAGAACGATTTACAGTCGTGTTGGCAAGACTGACTACTGCACCTTTTGAGTTGGTTACTTTTATCTGGTTTGCTTTGCCTAGGCTAATCAGATCTTCGTCAAAGGTAAGTCGAACAATCTTTGGAGAGATGTTTACTACTTTGCCTACTCCTGGAGTGGCAATCGCAAGGCTTGCATGAGCGGATGCTTGTTGCTCTGGCGGGGCAACAAATGTTGTGATCAACAAAAGAGCAACAAGCATCCGTTTCATTAGATCGCAGCCAATACAGTCACGCTAGGTGCATCGTTGTGCTCGATTAGGTCTGCAACTGTGTCAGCTCCAGTTCCATCGGTTTTATCCCAGCTCACCTTGATGTCGAAGCTTCTAGGCTTGATTGCCTTTACTGCCGGTTTGGTCTTTGTCTTGGCTTTAGCCTTAACACCAGGAACATCTACTTGACATGTCTGCACTGATTTGAAGTAAACCTTCTGTCCAGCTGAATCGGCAGCCCACTGAATGCGAACACCAAAGTCAAACTGTAGTTTTCCTCCAGCTCCACCTTCTGGTGCATCTGGAACATCAAATGTTCTGCTAGTTGACTTCCAAGTAACTACATAGTTTCCAGATACTGTATCTTTCTTCACAGTTGTCTTCCAGCCAGGTACCCATGCTGGACGAGGAATGGTTGTTCCCGTTCCTTGAGCAACTAGAGGGATTTCTACGCTAAATTCTTTTGTTCCCCAGTTTGATCCAAGCATGCTGGTCTTTGTTACTGGGTTGATTGTTTCTTTTTCAAGTGAACAGCCGTGTCCGATGCGGAAGTTGACAAATCCTCTCTGGCCAGCCTTCAGGGAATCGATAGTACTACCGTTAGCCGCCACTCCAGGAATGATTGATACGTGGGCCATTGCGGAACTGCCAGGGAGCAGAGCCGCTGTAATCGCTGCGATAAGCAACAACTTCTTCATTTTTCTCCTTCGTCATATTCTACAATTCGTAGAATATATTTTATTCTACGACTAGTAGAAGAAAGTGTCAAAGAGCTATTAAAGAGAAAACCGCCTTTCGGCGGCTTCCAATTAGTCTTTTTGCTCTAGTGGTTCATTACCAACATCTGTTTTATAGAAGTTTAGGAATGAACGAGAAGCTGTTGGGCCTCTTTGTCCTTGGTATCTGCTGTTGTATTTAGCTGAACCATATGGTGTCTCTGATGCACTTGATAGTTGGAAGAAGCAGAGCTGACCAATCTTCATACCTGGGTATAGCTTGATTGGCAGTGTTGCTGTGTTTGATAGTTCTAGAGTTACGTGACCTTTGAAACCTGGGTCAACAAATCCTGCTGTTGAGTGGGTTAGAAGACCTAGTCTTCCTAGGGAGCTCTTACCTTCAAGTCTTGCTGCGATGTCATCTGGCAGTGTTACAAACTCATAGGTTGAACCAAGAACAAACTCACCCGGGTGCAGGATGAATGCCTCATCTGGTTCTACTTCAATCAGTCTGGTGAGATCTGGTTGGTCGATAGCCGGATCGATGAATGCATACTTGTGGTTATCGAATAGACGGAAGAATCTGTCTAATCTCACATCCATGCTTGATGGCTGTAACAAGCTCATCTCTAATGGGTCTAGGCCAATGCGGCCTGCTTCAATCTGGCTTCTGATATCTCTGTCTGACATTAACATAATCAAAAGGTTACCCTGAAGATGTCTTTGGGTACGGTTGGTTGACAGTGTGTAAGGCAAAATAGAACCTATGCGCGATAAAGAGGGACGGATAACTCCACCCGAGAAACTCAGAAGAGTTTTCGAGGGTGAAGCTGAGGCTTTGAGTAAGGTCCCTAAGAACAAAAGAGGGCCTTTAGGTGGGGCAGTTACCCTTCGCCTTGGTCACCTGTTTTCTCGCTGGCTGGAACGAAACATCGACGTCAACTGGAAGGGAACAGCTCCTCAGTTGATGCTGATTGCCGTCCTAGTTAGACACAAGAGCCTAACCATGGGAGAAGCTGCTGAATTACTTGATGTGACCCCAAGAGCGATTACCAGACTTGTTGATTCTTTAGAGAAAGAAGGACTGGTAACAAGGCAGGTAAGCCCTCACGATAAGCGGGTGTACCTAATCTCTGTGACAGCTAAGACTGAAGCTCAAGCTAAGCAAATGATGCCTAAGCATGAGAAGAAGATGTCTGATTTGTTTAGTGTCTTCAACGATGCGGAATTGCTTGAATATCTAAGACTGAGCAGCAAGTTAGCTGAGCATCTAAAGAAAGATCTAAAGAGCGACGATTAGTGCTCTAGACCAACCTTCTTCTGAATCCACAACATCCACTTAGGTGCATACCAGTTGGCTTTGCCAAACAAAGTCATCAAAGCAGGAACTAGTAGTGCTCTAATAACAGTTGCATCTAGTAACACAGCGAAAGCGATTCCTAAACCAAGCATCTTCATGATGCTCACACCACTAGAAGCAAAAGCCACGAATGAGAAAGCTAGAACTAGAGCGGCAGTTGTGATGATGCGCCCTGATCTTTGTAAACCTAAAGCAACCGATTCTTTGGTGTCCAAACCTAGATCATGTTGTTCCTTAATTCTTGAAAGCAAGAACAGCTCGTAGTCCATGGATAGTCCGAATGCAATAACAGCAACTAGAACTAATGAAGATGAATCAATGGTTCCCGTTGTGGCAAAATCTCCCAGCAACCATTTGAGGTTTCCATCCATGAACACCCAAACCAAGAAACCCATGGTGGCAAACAAAGATAGGAAGTTTAGTAACACTGCCTTGATAGGTAACAACAAAGATCCGGTAAAGAGGAAAAGCAAAACTAATGTTGTGCCAACAATCCACAGCACTGCCCATGGCAAATTGTTTGTAATTCCAAGAAGTGAATCTGTGTAAGCAGCCCCTGAGCCACCAACTAAATATTCTGAGAAGGTATTTGATTGATCTCTCATACTCATGGTGAGTGCTTCACCATCAGGGCTTCTAGGTTCAATGTCTGCTACAACAGCAATTCGACTCCAGGTTCCGCTCTCATAAGAGCTAAACATGGCACCTGTCTGTGGGATTAACATTCCTTCACTGAAGATACCTAGTGAGGTTTGCACTCGAGAGATGTGTTCCTTTTTGGAAACCGCTGAAGCAAAACTTGTAATTTGATCAGTAGTTGCATTCTTAGCCATCACTTCAACCGGTGCGCCTTCGCGACCTTCGAAGCGTTCACGAATCTGATCTGTAGCGATAACTACTCGGTTATCTGGTGGCAAGATTCGGTCATCAATCAAACCAAGCTTCACGTTGGCACCAAGTGCAGCAAGTGAGCCAAGTGCTAAGACTGAAGCAATAATGATTGGCAGTGGCCTATTCATAACGAACATTGCAAGCTTCGACCAGAAGCCAACATCTTTAGCTGGGCGATGCTTGAATAGTGGCCAGCGATCAATCTTGTCACCAAGCAAATGCATCATTGCTGGTAGTGCAATTAGTGCAGCTGCAACAGCAAGTGATACAGCAACTAAACCTGCTAAAGCAAAAGACTTCAAGAAGGTTTGCGGGAAGAAGTTAAGTGCAACCATCACTAGAGCGACTGTTACTCCTGAGAAGAACACAGTCCTTCCAGCAGTTAGCAAAGTTGTTTCAATGGCTTGAGAAACTTCTTGTTTGCGCTGACGCTCTTCTCTATATCTATTCACCATAAGAAGTGCATAGTCGATACCAAGACCTAAACCTAAACCAGTTACCAAGTTGACTGAGAATGTTGAAGTTTCAGTAAATAGGGTGGATAGCCAGATAAAGAAGAACGAACCGAGAATAGTGAGGATTGCAATAAACAAAGGTAAGCCTGCGGCTACTACCGAACCAAACACAAAAATCATGAGCAGCATTACTAGAGGCAATGCGATTGTCTCTGCTCTAACAAGGTCTTGCTCAATTGTGTGATTGACTTCACCAGAAACGGCTCCGAGGCCGGCTACATAGAGCGTTGCTCCGTAGTTGTTACCAGTGAACTCATCTTGGATTTTCAAACCCATTTTTGGGATAGAAACATCTGAATCTAATTCGACGAAGAAGTAAGTTGCTAACCCATCTGTTGAACGCAATGAAGCTGGGCTGCCTAGCGAATAGTAAGAACTGACTGTCTTGATTCCATCAACTGCCTCAAGAGCAGTTGTGATGAGCTTGGCATTTTCAATGGACTGTTGATCATCAACGCTTCTGCCCATATCGGCAATGAGGACCACTTCAGGCTCGTTTTGCTCGAAGTCATCAACCAGAATTTGTGAGACTTTGGCTGACTCTGAGCCTGGGTCACCGTAGCCACCGCCGGAGAGGTTGCCAAAGGCCTGAACTCCACCGATTAGGGAGAGCAGAATAAGGCCGATAAAGCCAAAAAGGGATAGTTTGCTGTGTCGAATGACAAAATTGCTAAGAGGTCTCATTTACTCAAGTCTAAATTATTTACCGAGGAAAGAATTCACACTTGAAGAACATTAACAGGAACAATAGAGCAACATTCTTTCTTTTGGTTGCGGCTGTTGGTTTAATCACCGCCTGGTACTTCAACTCGGTTGCAATTCTCAAAGCTCAGGACTACTTCGCTTCCTGGTTTGGAACTGAAGTTGATTTAGTGCTGTCATTTGATCTACTAGTCACAGCATTCGCTGCTGTTCCTTTCATGTTTATCGAATCAAAGCGCATTGGCATGAAGCACATCATCTGGTACGCACTTTCTGGCTTTGTTACCGCAATAGCTTTTGTATTCCCATTCTGGTTAGCCATGCGCGAATTACATCTTTCTCGCTTAGAGAGTGGTTTGCCAGCCCCTAAGCGATCTTCTAATCGAGTACACAACGTGCCAGTTAGCAAAGGGGCTGCAAAAGGAACAATCGAAACTTTTGTTTTCGAAGGAAGACGAATTGATGTTTGGGTACCTGATTTTAGAGATGAACTGACTCCACTTGTTGTAGCTCACGATGGTGGAAACTTTCTCATGGATGTTTCAGAAACTTGGAATGGGCAGAACTGGGGAATACCTGAAGCCATATCAACTGGGCGAATAGTTGCTGGCGACAAAGTCGGTGGCAGATTACCTATCTTTGTTGGAGTTCACAGAATAGATGACTCATTACGTATGAGTGAGCTCATCCCTGAAGACATCGTAAAAGCTAATCCACATCTATTAAACGCAGTCGATCCGATTTATAGACCAGCCAATATCGATTACAAGGGAAATGAATATCAGGATCTACTTGCTCTGCGATTAGTTCCGGAAATTTCGAAACGATATTCATTGACTTTAGATCCATCCCGAACAGCACAGTTAGGTGCAAGCCTTGGTGGGCTTGCAACTATTTATGGGGCACTTAGACACCCTGAAGTATTTGGTACTGCTCTTGGGTTATCGACTAGTTGGCCATTGGGTGGACAAGACCTGATTGACATTGTTGTTAAGGGATTGGGAGAACCTGGTTCGGTTCGTATTTATACAGATTGTGGAACTACAGAACTTGATGCTTCCTATTTCCATTGGCACTTCAAACTAGTTGAAGCGATGGATAAAGCTGGTTGGACTAGAGATGTGAACTACCGAGCTGAACTATGGCCTGGCACCGGACACAAAGAGTCTTGGTGGGGTCAACGAGTTGAACACCCGATTAACTGGTGGCTAAACTCTTAGCCCAGCGGATCTTCATTCACTAGTGATCTTGCACCACTCATGAACTCAACCACAGTTGGGTCCACTTGAATATCTTTCAACCTAATAGCTTTAGTTAGATACAAGCCCTCAAGTGAGCGCACTCTACTCAAGGCAACATATGTGTGACCTGAAGAGAAAGCTCCACTACCCATGTCAATTGTCACTTCATCGTAGGTTTGACCCTGTGATTTATGAACAGTAACTGCCCAAGCCAGTCTTAGAGGAATTTGTCTGAACTCTGCTTGTATTTCTGGAACTAGTGTTTCCACAAACTTTCCGGTTTCTTCGTTGAAATCTTCTTCAACTAGATATCTAACTTTCTGCCAGGTGCTAACACCAACAGTATGGATTTCATTATCAGCTTCAACTAGAACTTGGTTACCCTCACCAAAGGAAACTACTTTTCCAATTGTTCCGTTAACCCAACGCCAACTCATAGCACCATCAGAGTTTTTGATTGGTTTCTGGTCATCGTTTTTGATGAACATAACTTGAGCACCAACCTTGAGTCTCAGTTCGGATTCAGCCGGAAGTGTTGATCCAAAGGAGCTTGCATCACCTGAAGCAAACGTAGATTTGAAAACTCTTTCTTCAGTTTCTAATGTGGCAAGTCTTGCAAAGTTCACGTTATCTACTGCTGTGTTCACAGTTGCTAAACGAATTACATTGTCGTGCGGTGGGAATCTGTTTCCTGCTTGGTTAATACGATCGACTATCTCCTGGGTAACTTCACCGACACGAATAGAGTTCAAAATTTGCTTGAACTCTGGATCTCTTTGTCTAAAGATTTCAACTAGTTCAAAAATTTCCATGCGCTCACTCAGCCAAACCTTGGCATCGAAGAACCACTGGGATCTATATTCCATATCGTGCAGTTTGGCTAGTTCTTCGCCTCGTGCTGGCACTGGAGCTAGTTGGTAAGGGTCTCCAAACATAACTACCTTGCAGCCACCAAAAGGAACCTTAGGTTTTCCTCTGGCTGTCTTAAGTGCAACATCGATAGCGTCCATTAGATTTGCTGAAACCATGGAGACCTCATCGATGATGAGCATGTCTATTTCTCTGAGAACCTCGCGCTGTCTTCTGCCTAGGTGTTTAGCCACATCACCGGCAGTTAGAGCACCAAAGGGGAAGCCAAATAGTGAGTGGATGGTTATGCCGCCTACGTTGTATGCAGCTACTCCCGTAGGGGCACAAACTACTACCTTTTGGCCGGTGTTGTCCCTTAGATAGCCGAGAAGTGTCGATTTACCAGTTCCAGCTCTGCCGGTAACGAAAACAGTTTGACCGTCTTTCTCTATGTATTGAAATAGAGCAAGCTGTTCATTGGAGAGTTTGATTGTCGACAATTAGTTCCTTGGATCTTCTTTACGTTTAGCCAGAGCGTCTAGCATACGGTTGTATTCAGCTAAATCTTCGTTGCCACTTCTGTCGCTTGCTCTATCTAATCTCTTCGCATCTCTCGCATCTGATCTAGCCCACTGAATAGCAACAATGATGGTAATCGCGGCAGTTGGTAGCTCACCTATTCCCCAAGCAATAGCACCACCGGTTTGCTGGTCAGCTAACGGGTCTTGACCCCAAGTTCTTCCCATCGCTCCAAACCAGTCTGCAAGTAGCAAAGTGTTTGAACTCATGATGGCTAAACCAAAGAAGGCATGGAATGCAAGTGTTCCAATCAAGAGCATGAGTCGCTGAGGATAACCAAAGCGTGAAGGTCCTGGATCAATTCCAATGAGAGCTTGAACAAAAAGGTATCCCGTAATCACAAAGTGCACAATCATCCACTGGTGACCTATGTGTTCTCTTGTTGCCCAACCAAAGATAGGTGTGAAATAGAAGACAACCAAAGAGCTTGCGAAGAGTATTGCTGAAACAATTGGATGAGAGATGAACTGAGCATACTTAGTTTGAACAGCCCACAGAATCCACTCTCTTACTCCTCTTGAATCGTCTTGACGTTTAGCAACAGCTCGTGCAAGTAATGTCACTGGTGCTCCTGGCACAAGAAGAACTGGAACACCCATGGTTAGTAGCATGTGGGCAAGCATGTGCGCACTGAACAGATATTGTTCATAAGCACTGAAGTAACCGTTGGTTACATAAGCAAGTAGAGCAACTCCTGCTAACCAAGAAGCCGTTCTACTCCAGGACCAAGAGTCACCTCTTTGTCTCAATCGCCAAACACCAACTATATAGAACAGAGCAAGAGCTCCGGTTATCAGTAACCAAAGAATGTCTGGCTTGAAGGTGGTCGCCCATGTCCACATCCCAGGCTCTGGTGGCAGCTTTGAACCAGTGAGTATTTCTGCAGGAGTTAGATCGCCAATAGGGAAATCAGATACTGGATTAGCTGTTCTTGCTAAAGCTGAGCCCAAGCCAATAGCAATACCAAAGATCACAAACTCAACTGCAACCAGATTCCAGAACTTTTTCGCGTTTTCTTGTAATTCGCCAATCGTCTTTCTTCTATGTAGTGCTCCGATAACACCCAAGAGTATGAAAGCAAAGGTCTTTAGCAGAACGACCTGACCGTAGCCGGTAGTGAATAGATTCTCAATTGTGCCAATACGAATTTGTGCCGATGCAAAGCCAGAAGCAATAACTAAAGCAAATCCAGCTAGAGCTAGAGAAGAGAACCTCTTCACAATGTCAACACTTTGCTCTGCACGGAAAGCGAAGACAACGGCTACTAACCCACCAACCCAAATGCTTATACCTACTAGATGTAACCCTAGAGAGTTGACTGCCATGGCATGGCTAGCAGAACCTGCCGCGTGCCCACTGAGTGCAACTGGAACTAGAGAGGCAAATCCAATAGCTGCACAAACAGCAACGCTAAAAAGGTTTCTGACTAGGAGAGTAAGAATTGATAAAACAAATGCGGCCAATATGTTTAGGCCAAGCATTTGACCTAGTTCGATGTCCGTTACAAAGATAAAGAGTTGGTCGGCGAATGTTGCATCTATTGATAACTCTGAGCCAGTCACCATTAGGAAAGTAGAAAGCAAATATGCTGTTCCAGCTAGTGCCCAAACAGCTGAAGCAAAAGCTGCCACGGAAAGTGTTTTAGCAAAAGCTTTGCTTTTAGTTCCCAGTGCAAAAGCAACAAAGACTAGCGATCCGATAGCTATCGCTTGAGCCACATTGCTTATTGATCTAAACGAAGGTGTTCCCCAGCGGAGAAAAGCTCCAGTGTCCCCTAATTCACTTGGTGTGGCCGCACCACCGGTGATCATTCCGACAATCAAACCGGCAGCCGTGCCAACTATTAGTAGGCAGGTTACCGCCACCCAGTTAATAGTTTTGATTGTGGTCATTGAACAAGCCTAAGTTAAAGCAAAACGACGCACCGAAGTGCGTCGCCTGCTTGTGTAACTAAAATTACTTAACTGCTGCCTTTAGCTTGCTTCCAGCTGAGACCTTAACAGTGTTTGAAGCTGCGATCTGGATAGTTGCACCAGTCTGTGGGTTACGTCCTGCACGAGCTGCGCGGTGACCCTTCTCTACTGACAACCAACCTGGGATTGTTACTTTGTCGCCCTTAGCAACGGTTGTTGCGATGGTCTCGAAGAAAGCGTCAACGATACGGTTAACTGCTGCCTGTGACTCACCGGTGTGGCTTGCGATTGCGGCTACTAGGTCGCTCTTGTTTAATGCTGGCATGTTGTCCTCCTGGACTATATAAAGATTCTTTTTGGAACTTCGTTATTCACCCTATACGCCTAGATACCGCGTGTTTATTAGGGTTTCGGCGTGTTGCGGATAACTCTTTTGAAATAAACCCTGTGAATAAGCGGATTTTCGGCCATTTAAGCAGAAAATCCGCTGCCTTTCGGCAACGGATCTCCTAAAACTTGTGGATTACCAAGAAGACTTGGTGATACCTGGTAGCTCGCCCTTGTGAGCCATGTCGCGGAAACGCACACGAGATACACCGAACTTGCTTAGCACACCACGTGGACGGCCATCGATAGCATCGCGGCTACGGACACGAGTTGGTGATGCGTTGCGTGGAAGCTTCTGTAGGCCTAGACGGGCAGCTTCGCGCTGGTCGTCTGTTGAGTTTGGGTCAACCAAAGCCTTCTTGAGTGCTAGACGCTTTTCTGCGTAGCGCTCAACAACAACCTTGCGCTGCTCGTTACGTGCAATCTTGCTCTTCTTAGCCATTTTTAGCGCTCCTCGCGGAATTCAACGTGCTTGCGCACAACTGGGTCGTACTTCTTTAGCACGATACGGTCTGGGTCGTTACGACGGTTCTTACGAGTTACGTATGTGTAACCGGTGCCCGCTGTTGACTTCATCTTGATGATTGGACGAATGTCTCTGTCTTTAGCCATGGTCTATTCCTTAGATCTTCTCGCCACGGGCAAGGATTGCGGCTACTACAGACTCAATGCCGCGTGCGTCAATAACCTTGATGCCACGAGCACTCAACTGAAGAGTTACGTTGCGCTTGAGAGAAGGCACGAAGTATGTGCGCTTCTGGATGTTTGGGTTGAAACGACGCTTGGTCTTGTTCTGAGCGTGCGAAACAGCGTGCCCAAACTGCGGACGGGTCTCAGTGACCTGGCAGTAAGCAGACATCGGCTTCCTCCGTTATAAAAATGATGGATGGTCTAAAAAGAGACCAGTTTGTAAGTCCCGAAGATTTCGGGCAACTGCTCAAGTTTAGACCTGTTTAGGCTCTATGTGCAAGTCCCAATACCAACAAAATTGTCTATTTGCGGGCGCAACTCCGGCATGTGCCGAAAATGTCTATCGTGTGTGAAACATCAGTAAAACCATGGTCATTGGCTACCTTGCTTGCCCACTCCTCAGCTAGTTTCGCCTCTATCTCAACTGCCACACCGCAGCTGTTGCAGATCAAGTGATGATGGTGGT
>JBMOFL010000009.1:0-33724 GCA_049314335.1 Rhodoluna sp.
GAGTGAATAGCACAAACATCTTCCCCTTCGAACTCCCCTGAGCCATCAACTAGGTCAGCCTTGTTCTTGTACTCTTCACAACCAACACAGTAAGCACCTTTGAAAGAGCCTTGGTAGATAAAGCCTGTGTCATAAAGCTTCTGCATAAACTTCTGGACGTTTACTTCGTGGCGTTCTTCCGTTGTTCTAATGAAATCTTGGTTATCGATGTCGATGGTCTCAAGTAGTGGTAACCAGGCATCGTGGACTAGCTTGTCTGTCCAGTCCTTAGGAGAGACCTTGTTAGCAGCTGCAGTTCTAAGAACTTTCTCACCGTGCTCATCAGTTCCAGTCAGGAGAAAACTGTCTTCTCCCCTTTGTCTGTGCCATCTGGCTAGTACGTCTGCAGCTACCTCGGTATAGGCATGACCGATGTGCGGAGCATCATTGACATAGAAGATAGGAGTCGTTACATAAAACGATGCTCCATTTGAATTAGACATTAGTTCAATCTTAACTTGCTCTGGAATCTAGGACTTGCTGATACAGATCACTTTTGCTCAAAGAGTGGGCCTCAGCGACCTTTGCTACAGATTGTTTCAGGGAAAGTCCCTCAGATCTGCCCTGCTCAACCTCTTCTAATAGGTCTTCCATAGAAGCTGTTGAGACATTGGCTTCAGTGTTGCCGGCTATCACTAGAACTAGTTCACCCTTGGTTGGGTTAGCACTCCATTCCAGTAATTCTGGAATTGTGCCTCTAATGGTCTGCTCAAACTTCTTTGTTAGCTCTCGAGAGACTGTTGCCTGACGCTCAGGACCAAACACTGTCAGAGCATCCTTCAGTGAATCATCAATTCGATGCGGTGATTCGAAGAACACCATGGTTCTAGTTTCTAAAAGCAATGATTGGAAGAGTTTCTTACGCTCACCAGATTTACGAGGTAAGAAACCTTCAAAGCTAAATCTGTCGGTTGGTAGTCCTGAGACGGCGAGGGCAGCTAAGACAGCAGATGGGCCTGGCACTACTGTTACCTCTATCCCTGCTTCAATGGCTGCTCTGACTAGAACAAAGCCGGGATCTGAAACTGTTGGCATTCCTGCATCGCTAACCACTAATACGTCTTCGGTAGCTGCTATCTCAAGTAACTGAGTAACTCTCTCGGCTTCATTATGTTCATGAAGGCTAAATAGCTTGGCGTCTAGCTTTACCCCGAGACCTCTGGCTAGTTTCAAGAGGGTTCTAGTGTCTTCAGCAGCTATGAACTTAGCTGACCCCAAATGCTCAATTAACCTCGCAGAAGCATCTGAAAGATTACCGATAGGAGTTGCAGCAAGAATGAGCACACTCCATTCTCCCAACTAGGGTTTAGATGTGCTTACACTTTTCCAAAGATTCAGCTTTAGCCCCGTGAGGCTTGCCCTATTTGAAACCTGGGGCCCTATAGCCATAATCCTTTTGGCTGCTGTGCTAAGGCTCTACAACCTAGGCTTTCCAGATTCTTTGAACTTTGATGAGACCTATTACGTCAAAGATGCTTACTCTCTACTAAATGGTGGTTATGAGCGCGAATGGAGTAGCGGTGCTGACGCCAGCTTTGCTGCTGGTAACCCGACTGGGCTATTGACTGATCCGTCCTTTGTAGTGCATCCACCTTTGGGTAAGTGGCTAATTGGTTTGGGGCTGCTGGTATTTGGGGCAGGCGATCCTTTTGGTTGGCGCATCGTGGTTGCCCTTCTGGGAATAGCAACTGTTTGGTTCACCATGAAATCAGCTGAGTTGATATTCCACTCAAAGATATGGGCTCTGGTGGCTGGTTTCCTAATCGCTATCGATGGAGTGGGAATCGTTCTATCAAGAACTGCTCTCTTGGATCAGATTCTTGGCTTTTTTGTAATTCTGGCTTTCTACTTTTTACTCAGAGATAAAAAGCAGGTACGCATCCAGAGTTGGGATAGACCATGGCTCATTGCAATGGGTCTGGCTTTGGGCTGTGCAACAGCTGTCAAGTGGTCAGGTCTCTACTTCGTAGTGGGATTTGTGGCATACATAGTTCTAGTTGAAGCACATTTGAACTTCAGGGTTCAGAAGAGTATTGAAATTAAAACTGAAACCTCTTTGCCTAAGTCTTTCTGGATTGTTCCATCCGTTACTCAGGCTCTGAGAAATTCTGTATTGGTCATCATCCCAGCGTTTGTCATTTATCTTTCCAGTTGGACTGGCTGGCTTCTGTCTAAAGATGCTTGGAGTAGGAACTGGGCTGATCAAGCAGGTAACTCGATAACCGGTCTCTTTTCTTGGATACCTACCTCACTGCAATCGCTATGGCACTATCACACTGAGATTTATAACTTCCACATCAACCTCAGTGCATCTCACTCATATGCTGCGAAGGCATACACCTGGCCTTTCATGCTGAGACCAACAGCTTTCTTTTGGCAAGAGCAAGAAAGTGGTTGTCTATTAGATACTGCGTCATCTGATTGTGTTTCAAACATCACAGCACTTGGTAACCCAATAATCTGGTGGGCTGCCGTATTAGCTGCCAGTGTTCTAGCTGCATCCTGGTTCAGGACTAGAGATAAGACCACAACACTTCTAGCGCTAGGAATATTTGCTGGCTACCTACCTTGGCTTCTACTACCTAACCGCACCATGTTTGAGTTTTATGTTGTCGCCTTCTCCCCTTGGGTGATCTTGATTTTGACTGCAGGTTTGCGAGCCTGGTTCCAGAACTCGGCCTCACCTAGGAAAGCAGCCGATTGGATTGCGGGACTACTTGTCACCATGGCTCTCACATCCGCCTTCTTCTATCCAATCTGGACTGGAATGTGGATTAGCTATGACTTCTGGCGCTTACACATGTGGCTTCCTTCTTGGATCTAGGCCCCAAACTCAAGTATCGGTGGCCTCGGTTAGGCTAGGTGAATGCGCACCTATGCAGAACTTTTCAAAACCCCCGGAGTAGCAGCAGTACTATTTGCCCAGCTTTTGGCACGTTTCCCTTTTGGAATGCAAACAATCGCCTTTGCCATTCACCTAGAGCACATTTACGGTAACTATACGGTGGCTGGTTTAGCTATTGCTGCCTCCACCGTTGGTGCTGCTTTATCTGCACCCATACTGGGTCGTTTGGTAGCTGTGTATGGAATCAAGGTTGTGGTGATTACCTGCGCTCTGGTTTCACCTATGGGTTTCTTGCTTTTGGGCTTCGCTCCACTTACTGAAGGTCAAGCAGTTCTAACAGCGCTGGTACTGGGTTTATTCGTGCCACCTATCCAGCCAGCTGCAAGAGCTGTTTACCCAACCTTGGTAAAAACTGAGTCTGTTAGAAACAACCTGTTTTCAGTAGATGCAATTTTGCAGGAAGTGATCTGGATTGTTGGTCCAGTGCTAACCACAATTCTTATCGCTACGACAAACACAGTTGTTCCACTAGTTGTGATGGTATTCGTTCAAGTAATTGGTGGGCTTTGGTTTGCACTCCTACCTGAAGTTCAGGGTGCTCCTATTCCAAGGTCCAAGAAAAAGATGGGCAGTGTTCTTCGCTCCAAGTTTGTCCGAGTGATGATTATCGTGAACCTTCTGTTCGTAGGCTCATTCTCTGCTCTAGAGATTGGTGCGGTAGCAGCGGTTGGTAAAGCCGGTGCAGGATTTGTCCTAGCAATGCTTTCTGTTGGTTCTATCGTGGGTGCTCTTGCCTTTGGACACCGAGCTCGTTCACCTCTGGCACTGACCAAACAGCTAGGTGTTGTTCTTATTGGAGACATCCTTATATTCGTTAACGCTGATGATCCAATATGGCTAGGCGTTTGCCTATTCATCTCAGGCATTGGAGTTGCCCTGGCATTTGCAACCATGAGCGCCATCATCGCTAAGTCAATTCCTTTGGATGACACTCCCGAGGTCTATGGCTGGATTGGTAGCGGACAGAACGTTGGTTACGGCTTTGGTGCTGCTATAGCTGGAGTACTAGTGGACCACGTTTCTAATGAAGCATCATTCGCCTTTGCAACCGGCCTAGATGGAGTTGCCATGTTGGTGGCTTTAGCAGCGGTAGCAATCACACCTAGTCTTCTAAACAGCAGATCTGAAAAGAAAGCAATCTAATGAGCACATTCGCAGTTACCTATACATTTAGCTCAGATCCTGATGAAGTAAACCAGATTCGCCCTACTCACCGAGTGTGGCTTGCTGAGCAGCTGGAATCTGGTGCTCTTCTGGCTAGCGGACCTATGGTTGATAGACCAGCAGCTCTACTTATCTTTAGAGCTGAATCTATTGAAGAACTAAATGCACTTCTAGACCAAGATCCTTATGAGCAAGCAGGAGTTATTGGTGAGCGCACCATCGAAGAGTGGAACCCGGTCTTCGGTCCGTTTAGCAGTTAGGCAATGATGAGAGTTCTAATTTCTGGGGCAAGTGGTCTTGTCGGAACAGAGTTACAAAAACAACTTATTGAATTAGGTCATGAGCCTGTGGTGCTAGTGCGAGGCCAGGCTACAAAATCTAACCAAGTGCATTGGAATCCTGTAACTGGTGAATTTGATTACACAGTTCTAGAAACTATCGATGCCATAGTAAACATGGCAGGTGCCACAACAGGCAAACTTCCATGGACTAGAAAATACAAAGAGGAACTGATTCAGTCCAGACTTGAATCAACCAAGACTTTGGTTCAGGCCATGAACAAGGTCACCAATAAACCTAAAGTTTTTGTAAGTGGATCTGCCTCTGGTTTCTATGGTGACTCCGGTGATGTGTTGCTCGATGAAACAGCACCTCGAGGCAAGGGGTTCCTAGCCGATCTTGCTTCAGCTTGGGAAATTGAAGCTAAGAAAGCTCCAGCTGGAGTTCGAGTGGTTCTAGCAAGAACAACAATGGTGCTCTCAAGAAAGAAAGGTGCACTGGGTCGACTGCTTCCAATTCTTCGCGCAGGTGTAGGTGGCAAGCTTGGTAACGGCAAACAGTGGTGGGCTTGGATATCTCTTCCTGATCAAGCCAGAGCAATCATTCATCTAATCAATACTGAATCAGCCAGCGGCCCATACAACCTGACTGCACCTGAGCCAGCTACCTGTGCAGAACTCATCAACGAATTAGGTAAGGCACTAAATAGACCAACTCTTATTCCCGTGCCTGCTTTTGCGTTGAAGATTGCTTTTCAAGAAGGTGCCCAGGAACTACTGCTTTGCAGCCAAAAGATGAGCGCTGAACGATTACTTTCAACCGGCTTTGTGTTTGACCATCCAACCCTAAAGAGCGCTTGCCAGTGGGTTGTGGCTAAGTCTTAATTGATCTCATAAACCGATAGCCGGTAGCAGCAATAATGGTGCCGGCAATGCCACCGACGATTAGTGGCAGCGTAATGTCAATTCTCGCTATGAATCCACCTAGTAATCCACCAAGAGGCATAAGCCCCCAGACAATGGTCCTTCGGGTTCCATGAATACGGCCAAAGATTTCATTAGGAATCATGGCGTGATAGGTAGACATGAGCAAGATGTTCCATTGAGCAATGAAGAAGCCGTGGAAGAAACTGGCGATTAGATACCAGGTGATGTTAGGCGCTAGCCCGCCAATCAAAAGTGAGAATGATGACAGTGGGAGGCTTATCGCTAGAGCTTCTGCCCTGCCAAAGCGTTTTGAAAGTAAAGGTGAAGCAAAGGCTCCAAGCAGTGCCCCCACAGCCAGAGGAATCATCACTAGGCCATACTGCTCCTGCTTCACATTCAGGTGGTCTAAGAGGAACAGCACTAGGGTTGCCTGGCCTAAAGCATAGAAAAAGCCAACTGCACCGGTAGTCATAACTAACCTAAACAACACTTTGTGCTGCCAAAGGTAAACAAGTCCTTCCTTGATTTCAACCTTCAGAGCCGAGCGTTTAGGTGCATCTGCTGCAACCTCTGGCTGCATGAAATTAGAAGGAATGCTGCTTACAAGGATCAAAGCTGCCACATAGCAGGCGGCTAAGCCTAGAAAGGGTGAATAACCGGCTGCTACAAATATCAAGGCTCCTAATGGAACTCCAATAACGCTCTGCATAATGGTGTCAGCCATCTGCAGCCTAGAGTTACCCCGCTCTAACTGATTGCCTTTGAGTAGCGAAGGGATTGCCGACTGGGTTGCAGTGTCGTAGACCACCTCTGAGATTCCAAAGATAAACGTCAAGATCATCAGCGCTACCAGATTCATCTGACCAGTCATTATTAGCGAAGCTAAGGCAATGCCGATTCCAACTCTGGTTGCCTGAACCAAGATCATTGAAAGTCTTCTGTTAATCCTGTCCAATAGAGCGCCTAAAGGGATTGCAAAGAGAAGCCAAGGCAGCAGCATCATGTTGGATTGAATTGCAATCAGAACAGAGTCTCGAGTGAGTGTGGTGGCAAGAAGTGGGATGGCTGCCATCGCCATTCCATCTGCAAACTTGCTAAAAATAGCTGCGGACCAAAGCTTATTGAAAGTTGGGCTCAAACTCTCATTCGATTGTTGCGACACTTCACTCCTTTGTGCCTGATAAGCCTAGCGAGAAAAAGAAAGGTCCCGGCCTTTCGACCGGGACCTAACTATGAAAAAAGAATTTACTTCTTCTTTGCTACAACTCTTCTTGCAGCTGGCTTGCGAGCTGGAGCTTTCTTTGCAACAACCTTCTTAGGTGCTGCCTTTCTTGCTACAACCTTCTTAGCTACTACCTTCTTAGCAGGAGCCTTCTTTGCAACAGCCTTCTTTACAGCAGGCTTCTTTGCAGCTACAGCCTTCTTAGGAGCTGCCTTTCTTGCTACAGGCTTCTTTGCAACTGCCTTCTTAGGTGCAGCCTTCTTTACAGCAGCCTTCTTTACAGCAGGCTTCTTTGCAGCTACAGCCTTCTTAGGTGCAGCCTTCTTAGGTGCAGCCTTTCTTGCTACAGGCTTCTTTGCAGCTACAGCCTTCTTAGGTGCAGCCTTCTTTACAGCAGCCTTCTTTGCAGCAGGCTTCTTTGCAGCTACAGCCTTCTTAGGTGCAGCCTTCTTAGCAGCAGGCTTCTTAGCCACTGCCTTCTTTGCGGTTGTTGTTGCCATTTTCGCTCCTTTATTAATTGCCTTTTCGGCTTTAGCAGTAATTGCGGGTGTTGCTTTCGCAGCCTTCACTACAGCTGTGTTGATCGCCTTGGAAGCTTTTGCAGTTAATTCAGGTGTGGCTTTTTCAATCGCCTTCGCTGCTTTAGCTACGCCTCTTCTGGCATCTTCTTTTACATCATCCATTTTGTCTTCAATCTTGTCGACGGCCTGGCTGACATCTTTTTTGACTTCCTTAGCAGCACGACGGCCACCATTCAATAGGTCATCTAGTAATCCCATTTACAACATCCTTACTTTGGGGTCTATTAAAGATTAGTGGAATTTATTACACAGACTGAGACAAAATTGTGTTTATTTCTTCGCGAGTTTTAAAAGTATTTTTAGCCATTTGAGCGACGTCTTTCAAGAATTTCGTCTAAAGTTTTCGAGCTCACGTTTTCTTTTTCTTCGCGTGCCTGAGAAATTTCACGAACCTCTGCCCACTGCACGTTCTCAATCTTTCCAAGTCTTGCCGACAGTGGATCCGGTAAACGATTTACCTCTACTTTGCTAGCTGCTTGCGGTTGTGTGGATGCTAACGGCTCAATAGCCTCTACATCGGCTTGAAACCAAGGGTTTTGCTGAGTGCGGACCTGAACTTTTAGAGGTTTTGCAGTCTGAGTCTGCGTGGAAACGCGTTCAACTCTTTTTCTTTTCTTTGTCGCGTCCCCTAAACCACTTTTTCCAGAGGGAGTCATGAAACCTAACCAGAGCACTGCGATTACTAAGAGAAGTATTCCGCCTGATCCAGTGATTTCCATTAGTCAAGACTATTTAGAGACAAGAAATTTCTTGGAAAAATAAAATATTTGCTCTCGGCGTGTCTAAATGCTAGATTTTGGTAATTTTTTGAATTCGTATTTCATTTTTGGAACTTCACGTCTAAGCCAACGATTCAAAACCCCGCCCGAAACTTCTTCGGCGGTCAGAGCAAATACGTAGTGATCCCGCCAAGCGTTGTTGATATGGATGTAATCCTTCTTCAGTCCTTCGTATCGGAGTCCAAGTTTTTCAACTACACGTATGCTTGCGCCATTTTCTGGTCGGATGTCTATCTCAATTCTGTGAAGCCCCACTACTTTGAACATGTAGTCCATCGCCAAAGCTACAGCTGTTGGTGTTATGCCTTTACCTGCAGCCTCCGGAATAATCCAGTAGCCCATCACACAGGAAGAAACCGATCCATGAAGAATGTTTGCAACATTTAGCTGTCCAACTACCTCACCTTTATACATCACTAAGAAAGGTATGCCTTCATCATTCTCGAGTTGTCGAAGTAGACCTCTTATCTGCGACTTGAAATCAAATGATGTTGGTCCGTGCGGATTGGTTGCCTCCCAAGGCTTAAGCCATGCACGGTTGGATAAAACTAATCTCTCTAAAGTTTTGGAGTCACGGGGTTTAATGACCCGCAGAGTTACCTCGCCGTGGGTGAGTGCAAAAGAGTTGCTCATGGTGGCAAGATTAGTGGCATGAACGATATCTCGCTTGCTAAAGCATCTATTCGCAGGGAGATTCTCAACCTACGTCGCCAAGCAAATTCATCAAATGAGGCTCTAACTAACAATCTCCTCCAAGTAGTTCAAATGCACAACCCTAAGCGTGTAGCCACATACGTCTCATATCCAACGGAACCGAGCACAACAGATTTCATTCAGAGACTCATCGATTTGGACATTCAAGTTCTAATTCCTGAAACTGTGACTAATGGTGATTTGGCTTGGCATAACTTTCTGGATGGCCAAATAGAACATCTAAGTCCAGGCGATTTGCTGTTTGCTCCAGCATTAGCTGTCGACAGGTTGGGCAATCGGTTAGGTAGAGGCAAGGGTTACTTTGATAAAGAACTTGCTGATCTAGATGGTGTGCTTGTGTACGCTGTGGTCTTTGAGAATGAAGTACTAGATTATGTACCTATCGAAGCTCATGACAAAAGAGTTGACGGTGTGGTAACCCAAGAGCAGATTCTCAAAATAAACTAGTCAGATGCCCACCTATTCCTATAAGTGCACTAAATGCGCTCATGTCTTCGATGTTCAACAATCGATCACTGATGATGCCATTGCTAGCTGCCCGGAATGCAAGGGTGAGGTTCAGAAAGTATTTGGCAAAGTGGGCATCACTTTCAAGGGCTCAGGTTTCTACAAAACTGACAGCGCAACACCTGCACCGCCTAATAAAGATAGTTAACCCCAGTGCGGTGGCTTGTCTTGTTTAAGCCTGTCATCATTTGAACTGGTTGAATCTCCCCAGGCAGCGTCGGTATCTTCATGCACGCGAGGAACAGCTTGGGTATTCAACATTGTTGGAGTTATCTCAACACCAAGACGAGTAGCTATTCTCTCGGCTACTGCCTGCGGGTCGCTGAAGACTTCGAATGAATACACCCTCTGATATCCCCAACCTAAGGATCTTAGAAGTGCTGGGCGCAATCTAATTCTTTCGGTCAGTGTGAGATCAGAGTTAGCCCAGTCAGGTTCAACAATTAGTGACTGGTTACCAAAGGATGCAACCAGAGGAATTCGTTTTCCAAAACCTTCGACGACCCTAATACCAAAACGCTTGAGACGTCTGGAGAGGTCAGCAAGCATAGGGTCGGAATCAAAGGTATCTGTTTCAACTGAGTCGTTATAGATAGGTCTAAGCAAAGTAGACAGGTAAGCGGTAGCTCCTTCTGGTCCTAGCTCAGGTAAGTCGTAAGCGCTAAAGCAACTAACAATAGTGAGTTCATAACGAGCACTGACCAACATATTGGCAAGCCATCTTCTAGACTCTGGCTCGTTTAGTAAACCGAAGTGTGAGAGCAACTTACCTTGAGCAGTTCTACCAAAACCTATGGTGAAGATGATTCGATCGGCCAGCCTGTGATTTAGGTCGGCCAGGGTTGATATCTCGAACTTCTCACGGCCGTGTTTTTCAAAGAACTCCATCAAATCAGGGTGCAATTCAATCGCATCTTGCAGGGCTGTATCTAGGTTCTCAACATGCACGGCACTTGCACTTACTACCAGTAGTGACTGCTCTGGTGAGTGTCTCACATGGTCAAGAACTAGCTCAATTACCTTGTCCACTTCAGCTACTGGGGATTCAGTGCTCGCACTCTTATTGCCGGTAGTTCTGTTTTCGCCATTTACGATAACTAGTTCAAGAGCTGACTTGCCATCAAACTCATTGGCTGTAGGTTCAACTTCTAGCCTGCCCTGATAAAACTCTTTATTGATGAGCTGGCTAAAGAGTTGACCTTTGAGTCGGTAAGAGCGCTTGAGAACTTCAGCCCCGAAGACGGAACTAATCACATCAAATGCACTGGGAGCCTCTGGCGCTCTCGACTTGAGCGATAGTTGCCATTCAACTTCAAAACCATTAGGTTCGGCAATCATTGGATCGCCAAAGGCAATGACCTGTCGTGCCCTCATTAACCCAGATAGGTTCTCTGCAACTGTTGTGCCGGCAGCATCCATGATGATCACAACGTCAAATGCCTTCTCTTGCAAAAGCTCAACAGGTAGTTCATATGGGCTTGAAGCAACGTGAGCGACAAGATTAGGCCAAAGCTTTCTAGCCTTCTGAGTCATAACCGGTAGTGATGAAACTCTTTCCTTCAGCAAGGCTCTAAATGCCTCAACCTCTAGAGGCAAATCTTGAACTGCCTGATTCCATCTTCTGGTAGTTCGATAGGAAATCTCTCTTCTCGATTCCATTAGCAAGTTCTGATCTGCTTTTACAAACTGTGACTCCAGTTGCGCTAAGAGTTCAGGGGTATATGAGGTGAATGCGTTATCGCCCACCAATAGATACTCAAGAGCTGAAAGCCACCAGCACTGATCGAATTCTGCGATTAGAGATTCATTGCGTGCACCATTGGCTGCTAAAGATCTAACTAAGGATGTGAGGCCAGCTTCTTGAACTCGCTTGCGAAGATCGTTCTTAGCCACCAGGTTATCTAGTGGACCTGTTTCTGTGGCTAGGGCACGAAGTTTGGCACTTAGCTCACTGATTGGTAACTCAATGAGGTTTAGTCGATTTGAGTCCTGATCTAGGTGGGAATCTAACTTGATGAGGTCTGCAACCAATGATTGATAAATAACTTGAGCATCATCAAGCCCCTGCGGAACATTAGGCAGGATGGGTTCACTGCAAAGTTCTTTCCATTGTTGAGCCTGCTCTTCTATTTGCAAAAGGGCAACGTGCAGGTCGGTTACTGAAACTCCTACCCGAACATATTCTTTGGCGTGCTTACTCAGTGCTCGTCTGGTTTTACCAGACATACCGTTCTTCTCACGACGAGGGCTAGTTGCTGTAATTAGGTCAGTTAGAGGTCTATCGAACACATCAGGACGGAATCTATCTAGTGTTCCTCGAATGCTAATCAATAGTCGAAGGTATTCACCCCACTGAGCCACGTTGACAGCGTCAGGGAAGTAAACCTGTCTGGAGATTTCATCTAAGCGTTGACCAAACGAAGGCAAAACATCATCGGCTAGACGGCTAGCAAGCGATAGAACCCTAGGAACCTCTGTTGGATCTTCAAAGCGAGAGTTAGCCCAAGGACTTGATTGAACTGATTGTTCAAACTCCCCTAGTTCAACAGCTTCATGTAATAGTGCGATAGCTGCAGATCGGTTCCTAGTTTCAAACAAAGCAGAACCTGCGATACGAGCATTAGTTTTAGGAGGCTTAGGTAGCGAACTTAGTTCGGCTAATTTAGCCAGAGCATCAGAGATGCTTATGCCTAGAACTGGGTGGCTAACAGTCAATGAGTCCTGGTAGTCAGCAAGTTTCTCAGCAGCCTGGTTTCTAGCCGCCACGGCCTCCTGAAGATTGGCAGGAGTTGCTTTCTCGTATCGAGAGATGGCACTGATGATATCTAGCCATGCCGAATAGGACCTAACCATTAGGCCACTTAGGCCGGACTGAGTAAGTCGACTGGAGAGTTCGTTAATGGTCTGTCTTCTCGGAGCAATAACTAAAGCTCTTTTTCCTTCGGCTGACAAAGCTGCCAAGATATTGGCAACGGTCTGCGTATAGCCAGTACCCGGTAGCACTTCGACTGCGAAGGATTCTCCAGCAACTGCTCGCTTGATGATGTGAACCTGGTTTGAGTCCGCGTCGGCTGCAAGTAGCACCTCAGGCAGCACTTCGGAATCTTGAGTAATGGTTTCACCCAAAGCAATCTTGCTGACGAAAGAGTTAGGCGAACTAGGGAGTTCTTTCAAAATCATGGTTGGTGCAGTTACCGCGTTGGTAAGAGCCAGAGTTCTTTGAATCTCAAGTTCAGGAATTCCTTTGGTCACATCTGCTAGAAAGCTGAGCAAAGTAATTGGAACTAGATCAGTGGCTTCTCGATAAACACGGTTGAGCTTTTGCACATCAAGATCTATCTGGAAATGTTTCTTCAAGTTGATTACAAGTTCAGGGTTCACAAAAGGTTCATCAATCAGCACTAGTTCAAAATCAGATCCTCTGCGGATGAGCTCAGCTGACCACATCATCGCTGGGATTCGAAGGTCCAGATTGACCGTTCTGAAATCTATAGCACCGGATAAGAGGTAAATGGTCTCAAGCCCAAAGTTAGCGGTTAGTCGCTCGCTCTTGATTTTGATGTGTCTGGCTTCAGCTAGAGCCTTGGAATAAGCAATTGGGTCTCTAACTAGGTTTGCTAGCAGACCTCTGTGGCTCTTGGTAAACAGGGAAAGTCCAACTGGGTGAGATTTCTCAAGATTAACAAGTCCAAGCACATCCAAGTCCAGGTTGGTTAGTGGGTTAGCTCCACCAATGCCTCGGATCTCTTGAAGCCATTGGTTGTATTGCTCTTGGGTTCTATCTTGTTCAATCATTAGAGACCTAGCCTAACTTTTACGCTTTCACGAACATCGTAGGCTGGGCTGGATTCGGGTAAGTTTGACTGTTGTAGACAGATATGCCCTCGTAGCTCAGTGGATAGAGCATTGGTTTCCTAAACCATGTGCGGAAGTTCGATTCTTCTCGGGGGCACCGATTATGCAGCTTGAGGCAGATCTAGGTATTCATCCCACTCTGGTTCAAGTTTTTCAACTCCTCTGATAAGCCACGCTCCTCCGGTTGGCATCTTAGGTGTGAAAGATAGCTCCCAACCAATTTCCTTGAGCGTCTTATCACCTTTGAGGTTGTTACATCTGAGGCAGGCAGCAACCAGGTTCTCCCAAGAGTCGGTGCCACCTTTTGATTTAGGCTGAACGTGATCGACTGTATTGGCGGTTCTCTTGCAATAAGCACAGCGGTGGGCATCTCTTCTTAGAACTCCTCTTCTAGAAAGAGGAATGTTTCTAGATCCTGGCACTCGAACATATCGACTCAACAGAATGACCGATGGCAGATCGTATTCATTGCTGGCACTGTGCACCTTGATTTCAGCTGAGCCCTCTAGGACAGTAGCTTTTTTGTTCAGCACCAAAATAATTGCTCGTTTGAATGAGACCACACCAAGTGGCTCATAACCGGCATTCAAAACTAGTGTTCTCATAATGCATCCTTCAAGAAATCACCTGCACGGATTGCAGGTTTTCGTATCCGTCAACTTCCGCTCCAACAAAAAACGCGTCACCATAATTGGTAACGCGTTTAGGCAGAGAAACTTTGACAAGGACAAACTACGTGAAGATGAGCAAACTCATGCTTGGCAGGCACAGGGAAGGCATCCATTAGTTTCTCCTTTCAAAGTCAAAAGTTGACTTGGGAAAAGGTTACGACTTTTAGGCCGAGAAGCCTAGGAAACACACCATAATCAAAGGTTAAGAATTGGTGCTGTTTTTACTCAATAACGCGAGCGTAATAGACGTTCGGGGTGAAAATTGGGGCTAGTTTCACTCGGTCACCCGGTCTTGGTGCGTGGTAGAACATACCGGAGCCTGCATAGATACCGTCGTGGCTATGGTTGCTCATGATGACCAGATCACCAGGTCTGGCATCGGCCTTGTTGATCCGCTTTACGCGAGGATGAGCTGCCTGAGCATTTACAGAGTGAGGCAATAACACTCCAAACTCAGCAAACACTAGACGGACATATCCAGAACAGTCCAAACCAGTAGGAAGCTCGCCACCGAGGATATAAGGTACTCCTACATACTTGGCGGCAACCTTCATGATGTCATCAGCATTGAGCTCTGAGTACTTTGGGTTAGCCGCTAGGTCGAAGGCAGTCAAACCTGTGTAGCCGCGGTAGTTGTTTCTGTCGGTAAGTCTCTGTAGGTCATTAGCTGACATGATGCCAAAGGATCCACGCTCGTAGTTGATGGCTGCATCACGAGCAATAGCTAGGCTCTGAGCTTCATCGTCCGCCCCAGAAGATGAAGCCAAACCTGAGATGGCTGTTACAGCAGGGCTGTATGCGTAGGCAGGCAGAGTGGCAGTTGCTGTTACTCCAGCAATGACGCTCATGACCAGAGCAGATTTGACCTCTGCTCTTTTACGGAATGGCACTTTGGCAATTGGTCTAACCACATTGCCAGCTGCGTCTGAAACAGCTGGAGGGTTGGCGGCAAAGAATTTACGGTCTAGTTTGGCAGCTCTTTTTTCAGCTTTGAGGGCAGCTCTGCTCTTACGCTTTCTTTCGCTTTCCCTGATGGATCTGCGGCTGCGAAGTTCAAAAGATTCGAGGACACTAATTTCAACATCAGCGCGACGGCGTCCGGTTGGCTTATCGGTCAAAACTTATCCTCCTAACTAATTCTTTGGTTCAAACCAAGTCTTATGCGAATAACTATCCAAAGGTGAGATCAGAAAGACCTCGATTCGCACCTTGGCCAGGTTGGTTATCCAAGGTTCTTTGAGTTTACCCCGAAATTGGCGGTAAAAACATTATCCAGAGGCCCAAAGGGCCTAGAACCCAGTGTTTACGCAGGAATTACGAATATATGAGCTACGTCAAACGCGGTGAGGCTAACTGAATTCTGACCATCACTGGTGGTTACCAGCACCCTGTCGGTTGCTTGGGTTGCTCTAATTCTGGCTCCTGGCACCACCTCAGCGGCCTTGAGGTGCGCTAGAGCATCTGAATAGACCTGAAGAGGTTCAGCGATTCTTTTTACTATTACTTCAACATCAAGTAGCTCTATAAGAGGTGTAACTTTCTCACCTAAGGCTGTGGATTCGCCTCTGCCCAAATGCTCTAGGCCTGGGATTGGGTTACCGAAAGGAGAAATCTCAACATCCTTAACCAGCTCTAAAATCTTGAGTTCAACCTGTTCGCTCATCACGTGCTCCCAGCGGCAAGCCTCCTCATGGACTAGATGCCAATCCAAGCCGATGATGTTGGCTAACAGCAATTCCGCCAGACGGTGCTTACGCATGACCTCGATGGCTAGGTGGCGACCCTCTGTTGTGAGTTCAAGATGGCGATCTCCACTGACAACAACTAGCCCGTTCTTTTCCATTCGAGCAACTGTCTCAGAAACAGTTGGGCCTGAGTGATCTAGACGTTCGGAGATACGAGCGCGCAGGGGCACATGGCCTTCTTCTTCGAGTTCCAAAATGGTTCGAAGATACATCTCGGTGGTGTCAATCAAATCGGTCACCTGATAAGCCTAAATCTTAAGTTGCATTGCACTACTAAACTTCTCGACATGACCTCGATAAATATTCCCAAGGACCTACTACCCCTAGACGGCCGTTTCGGTTGTGGTCCTTCCAAGATTAGACCTGCTCAAATAGCTGCTTTTGCAAGCGTTGGTGCTGCCCTGATGGGAACCTCACACCGCCAGGCACCGGTGAAGAACCTTGTCAAGCGTGTGCAAGAGGGCCTAATGGATCTTTTCCATAACCCAGCAGGCTATGAGATTGTCATCGGCAACGGTGGTTCAACGGCATTTTGGGATGTTGCCTCATACAGTCTTGCTGATGGTAAGTCTCAACTCTTGGTGCACGGTGAATTTGGTGCCAAGTTTGCCGCTTCACTTAGTGCACCATGGTTGACTAAGCCAACAGTTATCCAGGGTGAGGTAGGTTCTCGACTAGACCTAATTGCCGAAGCTGGAGTTTCCGCATATGCATATCCACAAAATGAAACCTCAACCGGTGTTGTAACTCCGGTTAGGAGAGTGCAAGGTGCCGATAGTGACGCTCTTTACTTCACGGATGCAACCAGTGCTGCCGGCGGTATCGACTTTGATCCAACCGAAACAGATGTTTACTACTTTGCCCCGCAGAAGAACTTCGCCAGTGATGGTGGTTTGTGGTTTGCCCTTATGTCTCCTGCGGCTATTGAAAGAGCTGAACGCATTGCCGCTTCAGATAGATACATCCCAGAGTTCTTATCGCTCAAGACAGCTATTGATAACTCCCGTTTGAACCAAACTCTGAACACTCCTGCTATTGCAACCCTGTTCCTATTGGCTGAACAAATTGACTGGATGAATGAAAGCGGAGGCTTGGCTTGGGCTGACAGCCGAACCAAGGCTGCCTCAGATCATCTGTATGCGTGGGCTGAAGCTAGTGAGTATGCAACCCCGTTTGTCACTAACCCTGAGCACCGGTCACAGGTTGTTTCAACAATAGATTTTGTTGAATCAGTTGATGCAGCCGAAGTTGCCAAGGTTTTACGTAGCAATGGAATTGTTGATACTGAGCCTTATAGAAAACTTGGCAGAAACCAGCTACGGGTTGCCACTTTCACCGCAACCGAACTTGAGGATGTAAAACAACTGACCAAGTCAATCGACTACGTAGTTGCCAACCTAGATTAGATTTGGTTTCATGCGCTGGATAGCTAAAGACTCAGAGAGAAAACCAGATCCTGCACCCATCACAGGAACCGTGCGAATAGCAGTTCTGATTGGGTTGATTGGTTTTGCGGTAGGGCTACTGCTGAGTGTGGTTTTTTACGAACAGATAACTAATCCAAATAAAGTATGGTACCCATACACCTGTATGGTGGGGCTAGTTCTTGGCGTCTTCGCTTGGTTCAAGGTCGGCAACCGCTGAAGCTTTAGCTGCCTCTTCTTCATCAATGGCATTTGCTGCATCAATGAACGCCTGCCTTTCAAGTTCTAGTTGCAGAGCCTGGTAATCGGCTAAACGCTCAGACCAAGGAACCCACTGCGGTGCTACCAGAGAATAAGCGCCTGGCACCATCACTACCTCACACAGGCTTGGTTCAGTAACCGGATCGGCCTGGTAAATGGTTACCGACCAGCGCCAACCAAGGTAGCCAACTTTCTTTGCTTCAAACAGATAGGTTGAGATACCCTCACCCTCATCAACTGTTTCGATGAAAGTACCTAGTTCATTTTTCTCGGCAGCTGACTTAGCGGCCACTTCGGCAAAAGCTTTTAGGTCAAATAGGTTCTTAACCTGTTTTTCTGGTCTAAGCAGTCTTACAAACTTAGGAAGTTTTTTGATTTTAGCCATTATTTGTGTAACTGGTCTGCAAGGGTTCGAAGTAGTCGAGCCAGCTTTTCAGCACCAGCACCTTCTGGAACATGGCCGGCTTCAATGCTTGGACGAATGTTATCTAGAGCAGAGATCAAACCTTCAACAAGGACAACCATGTCATCTTTATTCATGCGGGTAGAGGCGCGCTGCTTCTTCTCTAAGCTCTCTGGAACTTCGATGATGCGCATAGTCATGACCTGAGCGCCACGCTTAGAGTCAACGATGCTGTATTCGATACGAGTGCCAGGCTTGACATCAGTGACCCCAGCAGGCAGGTTGCTAACGTGAAGGAAAGCTTCGGTTCCTTCATCTGATTGCACAAAGCCAAAGCCTTTGACATTATCAAAGAACTTCACGTGTCCTGTTGGCATAACTACCTCTTTCATTGCCGAAGTCCATTTTACTTCAGCCAAGCCAGTATTCTAAAAGGATGGCTAAGAAACCTAACTCTAATATCGATTCCGCCCCAAAGGGGAATTCCGCTCCTGAATCCTCCCTTGAGAAGTACCTCGCCTTTGCCTTTGTTGGCAGCGTAATCGTCTCGGTTGTGGCAATCCTGGTCATTCTGTTGGCCCCACTGGTCAGTAACACTTGGGTTCCTTCAGGCTGGGGCATGATCCCGATTCTTGTCATGCCATTTGGTGTCGTCTGTCTTATTGCCCTTTTGGTAGCTAGCGCTATCAACCGCAAAAGACATAGTCAGAACACCTAAACCTATGAGCGAAGTCCTCCAAGTTGCCAAGGCTCTATCCCAATCAAGTGATTCAGATTTAGCCCGGGTAGTTGGAATTAGGTTGATGCCAACCAGTTCATTTAGTGATTTTTACGATTTTGCTACCGCACTCATCAAACCTCTGAATGTTAGCGGAGCTGTTTCTGCTCTGACTAGAAAGCAAATCCTCGCTTTCAGCAATTTGCTTTCGAACAACTCGACCAAGGCTGATCTTGAAAGTCTTGATGCCCTCGCAACGCTGTACCTAGTTTTGAAACAAGATAATGGCAGCTATAAACCGATTGAGGCTGCTGTAACAGCTTTCAAGCAATTGGTTTCGCAGAAGCTTTTGGCTGAGTTAAACCAAGGTGTGAGCGCATCACAAGAGTCTGGTTCTATAGACAGAAGTCACTTAGATCCCCAGGCAGGATTGAGTGCTTTTGAAACGGTTCAGGCTCTCACTGAGTTAGTAATTGAATTAGAGAAGAATTATGTGCGCGAAGTTGGTCGTGGGCAAGTCGGTTTACCTGAGCTTAAGCGCATAGCTCAGCACCTAGGTAGAGATACCGAATATGTTCGATTACTTTACGCTTTAGCTCAAATGTCATCTTTGATTGGAGTCTCAGATAAAAGGTGGAAGGTAGGTTCGCAATACCTCACTTGGCTCACCAGTTCACCTGAACAGCGCTGGCAACACATCGCCAAAACTTGGGTATCGCTGTTGGTTGAAACATCTGCACATGAACTTGCAGCTGCAGTGAACCTAAGGGCAGCTTTCGCAGAAACATTCCCTATTGCAAACGTGGGTTTTCAATCACACATCTCCAGACTTGTTGAAATGGCAGAACTTATTGGTCTTACTTCAGCAGACCAAACCGCCAGCTGGTTCAGGCCACTGCTTGAAGGCAATCTTGATAAGGCAACACAAATGTTGGCAGTGAATTTACCAAAGACTCAGAACCGAATTATCGTACAAGCTGATTTGACCATAATCGCAGTGGGTCCTCTTCCTACCGATAAGGAATTAGAGCTAAGAAGATTTGTTGAGACCGAGCGCATCGGGGTTGCCTCAACCTATCGAATAAGTAACTTGAGTGTTACCTACGGATTAGAAACAGGTTTATCTGAAGAAGATATCCGCTCACTACTTACTGAACTATCGGGAACCCCACTTCCCCAACCAGTTGATTACCTAATCCGTGAAGCTGCAACCAGGTTTGGAAGGTTAGTTTTACGAGAGATTCCTAATGGAACTCTCATCCAATCAACAGAGCAGATTCTGCTAACTCAAATACTCAACGACTCTTCGCTCCGAACTGTTTCAATCACCAAAGCATCTGAGAGCACATTAGAGAGCAGATTTGAGTTAGACATTGTTTACTACCTGCTACGTGAGAGTAAATATGCAGCTATCCGTAAGGACAGCAAAGACCAGGTAATTAGTAGCTGGCGGGCAGCAGGTTCCAATGAGACTTCGCTTACCCAAACCTCATCAGTTATGGAAGACATCCAACGACTCAGAGCCCATGACAAGCGTTTGGGTGAAGCTCCTGAAGGTCAGGACATAGTGCGTCAGATAGAAATGGCAATCAAGACAAAGGCAACCTTGGTCATCTCCCTGCAAATGAATGGCTCGAGTAGAGAATTCTCTATTGAACCAACCGGTCTTGCCAACGGCAGGCTAAGAGGCAAAGATCGCCAAGCTGACTGTGAACGGGTATTACCGTTAGCCAGTGTCACTGGTGTTCGCTTAGGCTAGAAGGATGTCTGCCGGACCTCTAATCGTTCAAAGCGATAAAACTGCTCTGCTTGAAGTTGACCATCCTCAAGCCAAAGACGCTCGTCATGACCTAGCGGTATTTGCTGAACTTGAGCGAGCTCCAGAGCATGTGCACACCTACCGAATCACAAAACTAGGGCTCTGGAACGCAAGAGCCGCAGGCCATGACAGTTCATTTGTTTTAGGTGTCCTGGATAAATACAGCAAGTTTCCAATCCCTGCAAGCATCAGAGTTGACATCGAACAAACCATGTCTAGGTACGGCCGCCTTGTTATTAGGAAAGGTGAATCAGGAGATCTTGAACTCTATTCAGACGAACCTGCAGTTCTACTTGAAACTACAAGACAACGAAAAGTAAATGACCTGCTCCTTGATCGAATAGACCCAAACACTTGGCGCATAGCCGACTGGGCTAGAGGTCAAATCAAACAAGAGTTACTAAAGCTAGGTTGGCCAGCTGAAGATCTAGCTGGTTACACCCCTGGCATCCCGCATGAGATTGATTTGGTTCAAGATGGCTGGAATCTTCGTGATTACCAAGCGTTAGCGGTTGAGAAGTTTTGGGAGGGTGGATCAGGTGTTGTCGTGCTTCCCTGTGGAGCTGGTAAAACAATTGTTGGCGCAGCCACCATGGCTAAGGCCAATACCAATACTTTGATTCTGGTCACCAATACTGTTTCGGCTAGACAGTGGCGAGCTGAGTTACTAAAGCGCACCACACTAACCGAAGAAGAGATTGGTGAATACTCAGGCTCAATGAAGGAAGTTGCTCCAGTAACTATCGCTACCTATCAGATTTTGACTACCAAGCGCAAAACTGAATACGCTCACTTAGCGCTACTAAACAATCATGATTGGGGATTGATTGTTTACGATGAGGTTCATCTACTTCCAGCACCTATCTTCAAGATGACAGCAGATCTTCAAGCAAGACGAAGACTGGGACTCACCGCAACTTTGGTTAGAGAAGATGGTAAAGAAGGAGATGTCTTTTCTCTGATTGGACCTAAACGGTTTGATGCTCCTTGGAAAGAAATTGAGGCTCAAGGTTATATCGCTCCGGCAGCTTGTTTTGAAGTGAGAATAGATTTGCCAGTCGATGAGCATTTCGAATATGCCATTGCCAACCAGGAAGACAGATACCGTTTGGCTGCTAGCTCGCAAGCCAAGATACCTGTTATTCAAAAACTCTTAGCGAAGCATGCGGGTGAACCAACCCTTATCATCGGCCAGTACATAGATCAGCTTCACGCAGTTGCCGGTGCCCTTAAGGCAGAACTGATTACAGGTGAAACTCCCATCAGTGAACGTGAGCGGTTATTTGCAGATTTCCGAGAAGGTCGACTTGGCGTTCTAGTGGTATCTAAGGTGGCTAACTTCTCTATCGATTTACCTGAGGCATCGGTAGCTATCCAGATTTCAGGTTCCTATGGTTCTCGACAAGAAGAAGCCCAACGTCTTGGACGAATCCTCAGGCCTAAGGCTGATGGCCGAACAGCTAGTTTCTATACCCTTATCTCAAGGGACACCGTGGACCAAGACTTTGCCCAGAACAGGCAGAGGTTCTTGGCTGAGCAGGGCTATGCCTACGAGATCCTTGACGCTGTAGACCTCTAAAAACTCTCGCAGGCAACACTCAGGTAACATCCAGACTTAACGGAGTATTGGGTGGGACATTTAGAGCATGAAGAACCCAAAGGTATTAATCGTCGATGACGAAAAGAACATCAGAGACCTCCTTGAAGCTGGTTTGAAATTCGCTGGCTTCAGTGTCTATTCAGTTGGTACCGGAGCAGAAGCTGTTGCGGTAGCTGAGAAAGCTAAGCCAGACATCATGGTTCTAGACGTAATGCTTCCTGACCAATCAGGTTTCAGTGTTACCAAGAAGCTTCGTTCTATGAACCTTGATCTACCAGTTCTCTTCCTAAGCGCTAGAGATGATCGTGGTGACAAAATCACTGGCCTCACAGTAGGTGGCGATGACTATATGACTAAACCATTTAGCATCGATGAAGTTATTGCCAGAATTAACGCCATCTTGAGAAGAACTAGAAAACAAGATGCCGAAGAGAGCATCTTCGAAGTTGGCGAAATCAAGATCAATCAAGACGCTCACGAGGTATTCGTCAATGGAAATGAAATAGACCTATCCCCTACCGAATACAAGCTCCTAAGATTCCTCATGGGTAACGCCAACCGAGTTATGAGCAAAGACCAGATCTTGGACCATGTCTGGGAATATGACTTCAACGGTGAGCAAGGAATTGTTGAAAGTTACATCTCTTACTTACGCAAGAAAATCGATCCGCTAAGCAAGAATCAACTTATCCTCACAAAACGTGGGGTTGGTTATATTTACCGCACATTCAAGAACGAAGAGTAAATGCCTGGATCTGTCCCTGTACCTAACTTTATAAGTAAGCTCTGGGGCCGAATTTCACTTCGAACCCGTCTGACATCTTTATCCGTGGGAATCATTGCACTTCTCCTTGGCGTGAGCATCATGGGTACCGTTGCAGTGCTTAGAACCTACCTGCAGCAAAATACCGATAAACAACTAATCACAGTTGCAACTCTTCTGGCTACCGAAGATCCACTAACAGTGAAGACCCGTATTGATTCTGGTTTAGTTAAGATTCCACCTCTTCCTGGGGACTACTACATTGCTTTCCTAGACCCACAGGGAAGAATCTTTATCGGTCTTGTTGGTTCACCAATATACGAAGGTAACGTTCCAAACCTGGCAGAGTTTAATGTGCTAGCTGTTCAAGCTACCAAAGGTCTCCCCTTCACAGCCAACATCAGCAAAGCTGAACCGGGTGAAAATCGCGAAGAATGGCGATTCGTTGCCATCACAGATGCTAACCTCGCAGGTTCTGTAGTGGTAGGAATTCCAATGGCGCAAAGCCAGGGAATCGTAAGCCAATACAGGTCAATAGCAATTGGCTTCAGCGGAATTCTTCTAGTCATCAGTGGTTTCGCCCTATGGCTAACCATTTCATCTGCTCTTCGTCCACTCAGAGAGGTATCAGCTGCAGCTGACGCTGTTCGCCAAGGTAAGTTTGATCGTCGACTACCCCCAGCCGAAGGTAAGACTGAGATTGCTAGGCTAAACAACTCACTCAACGAAATGCTTGGGTCCATCGAAGATTCAATTCAATCTAGAAATAAAACTCTGAGCCGAATGAGACAGTTCGTAGCTGATGCCAGTCATGAACTGAGAACTCCACTGGTAACCCTGCGCGGTTACGCTGAGCTTTACCGCAAGGGTGCTTTCAAGTCCAAAGCCCAAGTGAATGATGCGATGATTCGTATTGAAAATGAAGCAATCAGAATGTCTTCGCTTGTGGAATCTCTGCTAGCTCTGGCTCGTTTGGATGAAGATGCAAAACTTCAAATATCTGAAGTAGATCTCTATGCGGTTACCGACAAGGTTGTGCGTAACGTTTCGGCAGGCTTCCCTAAAACAACAATTTCAATTACGAACTTAGCGAGCAAGCCAATCAAAACAGCTGTAATGGCCAAGCTCGATGAACCGGGAATTATTCAAGTCTTGACCAACTTGCTTTCAAACGCATGTCACTTTGCTGGCGAGAAACCAGTCGAGATTGCGATAGGTAGTAAAGACAACCAGACCGTAATCAAGGTTATTGACCACGGTGAAGGTATACCGAAGCAACTTCGTTCAAAGGTTTTTGAACGCTTCTATAGGAGCGATAACTCTCGCAACAGAGACACCGGAGGATCAGGCCTTGGCTTAGCGATTGCCAAAGGAATTGTTGAAGCCCATAAGGGCAAGATTATTGCCGAGGAAACTGCTGGTGGCGGAGCGACCTTCAAGATAACTTTGCCCAACTAGTTATCCCCAAAGAGGTTTAGTTACTCACATTTCCAAACTAATCTCACAATTAGTTGCTGATTGCTGTGAGCATGTTTACCGAAGGAGGTAAACAAATGGCACAAATTCAAGTAGACAGCGAGCATGTACTTGCTGCTAACAGCACTATTCAAGCGACAATTGCAAAACTACAGGCCGAGGTGGATGGACTTCACGTTCAACTAATTGGCTTGCAAGATGTTTGGCGTGGATCAGCAGCGAGCAGCTTTCAAGAGTTAGTTACTCGCTGGAAAGTTACAGCAACCACAGTTGATGCTCAACTTGGTGAACTAGGTCAAGCACTGCGCTTGGCAGCAAATCAATACAGCGAAATTGAGTTAGCTAACCAACGGCTATTCCTCGGTTAGTCCAGGTAATGGTAAAGGGGTGGAACTAATAAAAGTTCCACCCCTTTTTAGCCGGAGCGATTCTGGCTAAGTTCTAGTAATCCATTCCGCCGCCCTGAGGCATTTGAGTGCCTGCAGGTTCTGGCTTTTCAGCAACAACAGCTTCGGTGGTTAGGAATAGACCTGCGATAGATGCCGCGTTCTGCAGAGCAGAGCGTGTTACCTTCACAGGGTCGTTGATACCTTCAGCAAGCATGTCAACGTATTCACCGGTTGCGGCATTCAGGCCGTGTCCTGAAGGCAGGTTGGCTACCTTCTCGGCAACTACACCAGGCTCAAGTCCTGCGTTGATAGCAATCTGCTTTAGTGGAGCCGAGATAGCAACACGAACGATGTTCGCACCAGTTGCCTCATCGCCAACAAGCTTTAGAGTCTCAAAAGCAGCCTTGCCAGCTTGGATAAGTGCAACACCACCTCCGGCGACGATACCTTCTTCAACTGCAGCCTTAGCGTTACGAACTGCATCTTCGATGCGGTGCTTGCGCTCCTTTAGTTCAACTTCGGTAGCAGCACCGGCACGAATAACAGCAACACCACCGGCTAACTTGGCTAGACGCTCCTGAAGCTTCTCACGGTCATAGTCGCTGTCAGTGTTTGTGATCTCGCGACGAATCTGCTCAACACGTCCTGCAATCTGCTCCTTGTTACCAGCGCCGTCAACGATTGTTGTCTCGTCCTTGGTGATGACAATCTTGCGAGCAGTACCAAGCATGTCTAGGGTTGCGTTCTCAAGCTTTAGACCTAGTTCTTCTGTGATTACAGTGGCACCGGTCAAGATAGCGATGTCCTGAAGCATAGCCTTACGACGGTCACCAAAGCCTGGAGCCTTAACGGCTACTGACTTGAAGGTTCCGCGCATCTTGTTCAGAACTAGAGTTGCAAGAGCCTGTCCTTCAACATCTTCAGCAATGATCAGAAGAGTCTTACCTGACTGCATTACCTTCTCAACGATAGGAACAATCTCAGGCACCTGAGAGATCTTGCTGTTAGCAATTAGAACTAGCGCGTCTTCAAGAACTGCTTCCTGACGCTCAGGGTCTGTTACGAATAGACCTGAGATGTATCCCTTGTCAAAACGCATACCGTCAGTTAGTTCTAGTTGAATACCAAAGGTGTTACCTTCTTCAACTGTTACAACACCTTCGTTACCGACCTTGTCGATAGCATCAGCGATGATTTCACCGATGGTGGTATCTCCTGCAGAGATAGATGCAGTTGCTGCAATCTGCTCTTTGGATGAAACAGGCTTAGCCTGCTTGAACAGTTCAGCAATAACTGCTTCGACTGCCTTTTCAATTCCGCGCTTTAGGCTAATTGGATCAGCTCCAGCTGCTACGTTGCGCAAGCCTTCTTTAACAAGTGCCTGGGCTAGAACGGTTGCAGTGGTAGTTCCATCTCCTGCAACATCATCAGTCTTCTTAGCAACTTCTTTAACCAGTTCAGCACCAATGCGCTCAAACGGATCGTCTAGTTCGATTTCTTTCGCAATAGAAACACCATCGTTGGTGATAGTTGGTGCACCGTACTTCTTTTCAAGAACTACGTTGCGACCACGTGGGCCAAGGGTGACCTTAACTGTGTCAGCAAGGATGTTCAAGCCACGCTCAAGACCGCGACGTGCCTCTTCGTTAAAGCTAATAATTTTTGCCATGTTCGGTTACGCCCTCCTGGACGGGTAAGTGTTGGATAATTAGCACTCTCCTAAGGTGAGTGCTAATCCCATTTTGGCACTGAAAACCTTGGAGTGCAAGTTAGGGGTTAAAGGACTAGAGCCACCCCCTGAGGGATGGCTCTAGAAAGTTGAAACTAGTTATTAGATAACGTGAACGTTGTCAGCCTGTGGGCCTTTGTCGCCGTTCTTAACTTCGAACTCAACGCGCTGGTTTTCTCTAAGCTCCTTGTATCCCTCTGACTGGATAGCTGAGAAGTGTACGAATACGTCTGCTCCGCCGTCCTGTGTGATGAATCCAAAACCCTTTTCAGAGTTGAACCACTTTACGGTTCCTTGTGCCATTTATTGCTCCTATTACTTTTTGAATCAGATCCGGTACTTCCTTCACTGCAGTCTCACCTCAGGTTTTATCCAAAAGTTTGATTTCGAGTGTTGTAGCAAACGAATCTTTTTCGACTGTGTTCAGTCTAGGGCTGTTTAGGTCTATCTGTGCAAGTCAATATTGGGCAGATAACGGGACTGTTATAGAGGGAATTAGTCGTTAATCTTGAAGCCTAAGCCCAGCCTGACCTCTATTGGATACTTGGCTTCTGCTTTGACAACAATCGGCAATTTGCCAATGATTAGCTGGATTCTCTTGGCTAATGCCCTGAATTCTTCCTTTTGAATAGTTATTGAAGTCTTATCCAAGGTCATATCTAGAGTCCTAGAGTAAGGAACGACCAGTTTGGCATCTTGAAGCTGCTGGCCTATTCTCATCGCATACTTGCGGGTGCCAGTTCCATCAATCACGGTTATCGGAGTGCTTAGGTCAATGCCATCGACCACATTTCTAGTGGGGGTTGGCGTAGCCATAGCACTCAGAGCTGATTGAAGCCCAAAGTAGCCACCGCCACTCAAAAGCACGGATGCTAGTGCAAGTGCGAAAAACTCTATCCAACGATCTTTAGCAGTTCTGCGAGCTCGATGTTTGCCAACGTGCCTATAGTCAGGCTTGAGCAGATCGATTACGTCTGCTTTCTTCTTCCTGGCCATTTGTCGCTCCTTGTTTATTGCTAACTGTTCTATATTAGGTTTCTAACCTGTGATAAACCTAAGAAAGCCAACAATGACCGAACGTAAAGTTGAAAAGACCGAAGAACAGTGGCGTGCAGAACTAACCGAGTTCGAATATCACGTGCTAAGAGAAGCTGGAACCGAGCGAGCATTCACCGGTGAGCTTCTAAACGAAGAGCGTAAAGGCACCTTCCGTTGCCGAGGTTGTAGTGCAGAACTGTTCACCAGCACCACCAAGTTCGATTCACACTGTGGTTGGCCAAGTTTCTATGAGCCTAAAGAAGACCATGCAGTTGAACTTAGAGAGGACACCAGCCACGGCATGAAGCGAGTCGAAGTCCTATGTCGAGCATGTGGCTCTCACTTAGGGCACGTATTTGAAGATGCACCACAGACCCCTACCGGAGATCGCTTCTGCATTAACTCTGTCAGCATCACTTTTGAAGCTGAGTAAAGCTTGTCTCGCAGAGCTCTAATCGTCATTGACGTTCAAAAAGGCTTCTCGCAACACGATGTGAAAGGTGAGAGAAACAACCCTCACTGTGAAGAAAACGTAGTGAAACTTATTGCCGGTTTTAGAGCAGCCAATCAACCTATTGTCTTTGTGAAGCACAATTCAAAATCCCCTACCTCTGTCCTATTCCCAGGTCAAGAAGGTAATGATTTCAAAGATGTCATTACTGGAACACCCGATCTAGTTGTGACCAAAAGTGTGAACTCTGCCTTTTATGGAGAACCAGATCTGCACCAGTGGCTCATCGAAAGCGGAATAGATTCGGTTGCTATCTGCGGCATTCAGACAAACATGTGCTGTGAAACCACCGCTCGCATGGCTGGAAACCTTGGCTTAGATACCTGGTTTGTGCTAGACGCGACGCATACTTTTGCTGAGACTGCCAATGGCGTCAAGATATCTGCAGAGGATCTAGCTCAAAGCACCGCAGTCAATCTTTCCGGCGAATTTGCCCTAATAATCTCAACTGAAGACGCTCTGACTCAAATAAAGTAAAACGAATACCAATTTGCTATCTTTGAGTTATGAAAGAATTCGATGGAGCAAAGCTCAAAAAGAAAATCAACAAAAAAGTCAAGAAGAGAATGGGCAATGTCAACGTTGAAGTGTCCAAGTCAAGTGGAGGTTTTATCTACTTCCTTGGTTTCATCGGTGCGGCAATCTTCTATGTGTCAACGGCACCTGATTTTTGGGCTGGGGCAGTAGGCCTATTGAAGGCAGCGGTTTGGCCAGCCTTCCTAGTATTCGCTGCTTTGAACGGTCTAAACGCCTAAGTTCAAGGTTCACTTAACAAAAAAACACCAAGCAAATGCGCTTGGTGTTTTCTTGTTTGTATGGGGCCGACCAGGGGACTCGAACCCCTAACCCTCGCATTACAAGTGCGATGCGCTACCAATTGCGCCAGGTCGGCTAGGACACTTAGGTCCGAAGAAAAGTTTAGCGTTTATTAGACGATGGTTTGCCAGTTTTTGGTAAAAAGTAACCGGCCACCTCATTAGAGATGGCCGGTTTCTTCTAATTCTTTGAAACTAGTTCTTAGCCTTGTACTTCACTGTTATTTCAGCTGAAGTGAAAGGACCGTACTCTTTTCCGCTAACGATTGCGCGGTACTTGAAGTCGCCGGTCTCCTGCTTGACAAGAGCAAATCCGATGCTGCTTGAACCCTTGCTAGCGGTGATCTTGCGGAACTGGGTCCATGAACCACCAGGTACTAGCTCTTCAACCACGATGTCAAAGGAATCAATCGTGGCATCTGTTAGATCTAGCTCTCCAACAATGTTGGCACGCTGGCCTACAGTGAAGGTGTCTGTTTCACCTGTCGCAGGTCTTAGAACAATCTGCTTTGCTCCGCTTGCAGAACAAGCAGCCAAGGTGATTGCGATCACTGTTGCAATTACTGTTGTGAAAATTGTTTTCTTCAAGTTATTTCCTTAGTTAGATGTTTACTTTTGGTGAGTTGTGTAGAACTGAGCAAAGCGGGCTGGGTTGACTAGGTCTTCAGCCTTGCCTCCCCAGTCATAGACATTTCCGTTGACCAGAACGTACGGGGTTCCGCGAGGAATTTCAGTGCCCGTTACCGCAGGCTGGCTGAATGCTTCTGAGGTTCTGTTTTCGATGTATTTGGCGTAACGCTTTTGATCGATACAGGTGTTCATTTCATCATTGATTTCAACTCCAGCTTTACGAAGAGTCTCTTTCAAGTTTGAGTCGGAAGGACCAGCGGTGTTTTCTTCTGGCTGAGTTGCATATAAGGCTGTGTTGACGTCATAGAACTTACCTGGCTGAGAGTTAGCAACGCAAAGTGCAGCGTTAGTCGATCTCGAAGAATAGTTGTTCAGAGATTGCCCATCCAAGAATGAAATTGGGTGGTACTCGACTGTTGCTTGACCCGATTCAACCCAAGCCTTAATCTGGCCTGCGTTTGGGTCTTTGAAGAGTTTACAAATTGGACATTGGTAGTCCTGGTAAATAACGATCTGATTGACCTTCTTAGCCTCAGCTGAAGTTACCGGCAACAGGCCCTTTCCAAGCAATACTCCACCAAGTTTTGTGGTGTTTGCTGGAACCTTCTTAGCGTTCTCAGCGTTGATGTTTGAAGATGAGGAGAAAGCAAACACAGCTGCCACAACACCGGCAACAACTGCGATGATGCCAACTGTCAAACCAATCGCAATCAGCAGTCGCTTGCGCTTATCGCCCTTGGCTCTCTTTTCGCGAAGCTCACGAGCCTTGGCTCTGGCCTGTTCACGCTGTTCTGATCTCGTAGGACGCGGAGATTGGTTCATTGAATACACCTCTGATTGTCATCTGGAAACTTTGGGTAAAACCCAAAAGCATAGGTTTTCTAGTCTAAACGACTCCTCAGCAATGTAATAATAGAAACAGCCTGAGCAATCGCCCAGGTCGCTATTTCACTACGGATCGTGCGGCTCGTTCCTGCCGCTGAAGGAGTATTACCATGGCATCAGTGACTTTTGATAAAGCCACAAGAATCTACCCGGGCGGCACCCGCCCAGCAGTTGACCAGGTTGAGTTGACTGTTAAGGACGGAGAATTCCTAGTTCTCGTCGGTCCATCAGGTTGTGGAAAGACCACCACCCTACGTATGCTAGCTGGCCTTGAAGAGGTCAACGAAGGTCGCATCTTGATCGGTGACCGCGACGTAACCCAGGTTCCACCAAAGGACCGCGACATTGCTATGGTTTTCCAGAACTACGCTCTGTACCCACACATGACCGTTGCAGAAAACATGGGCTTCGCTCTAAAGATTGCCGGAGTCAAGAAGGACGAGCGTGCAGCACGTGTTCTTGAAGCTGCAAAGCTTCTAGACCTTGAGCCATACCTAGACCGTAAGCCAAAGGCACTTTCTGGTGGTCAGCGTCAGCGTGTTGCTATGGGTCGTGCGATTGTTCGTAAGCCAGAAGTATTCCTTATGGATGAGCCACTATCTAACCTTGATGCAAAGCTTCGTGTTGCAACTAGAACTCAGATCGCTTCACTTCAGCGCCGTCTAGGTGTAACAACTGTTTACGTAACCCACGACCAGGTTGAAGCTATGACCATGGGTGACCGCGTTGCTGTTTTGAAGGACGGTGTTTTGCAGCAGGTTGATACTCCTCGTGCACTATACGAACGTCCAGCCAACGTATTCGTTGCTGGCTTCATCGGTTCACCTGCGATGAACCTGTTGACACTCAAGATTGTTGCCGGTGGCGTCAAGTTTGGAAATGCAACAATCAAAGTTGACTCGGCTGTTCTTGGTAAGACCAAGGAGAAGTCAGTAACTGTAGGACTTCGTCCAGAAGACCTAGTTGTCTCTAAGTCAGAGGGTATTGCAGTTGAGATCGACGTTATCGAAGAACTAGGTGCAGATGCATTCCTATACGGTTCAGCTGTTATCGAAGGTGCGAAGACTGATGTCATCGCACGTATCGGTTCAGTTAGCTCACTTCGTTCAGGCGACAAGGTCTACCTAAAGCCTCAAGGTGGAATCACTCACCTGTTCGATCTAGCCTCAGGACTTCGCCTAAACAACGATGTTGTAGCAGCTGCGAAGCCAGCAGCCAAGCGAGCTGTAGCAGCAAAACCTGCTGCAAAGAAGGCTGTTGCTACGCCTGCCGCTAAAGCAGCAGCAAAGCCTGCTGTGAAGAAGGCAGCTCCAAAGAAGAACTAAGTAGTTAAGTAGAAATGCCCCGGCTCATGAGTCGGGGCATTTCTCGTTTAAGTCTTTACTTGATGTTTTTGATTCTTGCTTTAGCAACTTCGTACAGCGCAACCGATGCTGCGATACCAGCGTTTAGGGATTCGGTATCTCTAGCAATCGGAATAGACAGAATTGCATCGCAGTTCTCTTGAACTAAACGAGATAATCCTTTGCCTTCGCTTCCGATCACTAGAAGTAAAGGTTCATTACCTAACTTGAATGTTGGGAGTGACATGTCGCCACCACCATCAAGGCCTACAACAAATAATCCACGCTTCTGGAATTCTTTGATAGTTGCGTTGAGATTAGCGGCTAGCGCAACAGGGACTCTTGATGCAGCACCAGCTGAAGTTTTCCATGCAGATGCTGTAACACCAACAGATCTTCTTTGCGGAACAATAACTCCCTGACCACCGAAGGCGGCCACTGATCGAATAATGGCACCTAGGTTTCTAGGGTCGGTGATTCCATCGAGAGCTACAAGTAGTGGCTTTTGACCTCTAGCCAGAATCTTGTCTAGCAGTTCACTTGGGTGTTGATAGTTATAGGGAGGAACCTGCAAAGCAACACCCTGATGAACTGCATCGTTACCAGTCATGCGATCCATCTCTGGACGGGTAACTTCACCAACAGAAATGCCTCTGGCATTAGCTAGTGAAATAGCTTCCTTAACTCGGTCATCCATTTCGATGCGAGCAGCGATGAACAAAGATGTTGCTGGTACCTTCGCTCTAAGCGCTTCAAGTACTGAGTTACGACCTGAAAGAACTTCTCCTGATTCAGCTGCCTTCTGCACTCTTCTACCGGTACGAGCTGCTCCACCTGCGTTACCAGCAGTTCTAGAACCAGGCGCTAGAAACTCGCCCTTTTTAGTTGTAAGGGCAGTGCCTGGCTTAGCCTTGGCAACCCTAGGAGTTACCGATGCTTTGCGCTCCCTAAGTGCTTTGGCTTTAGCCGCTGGGTGATACTTACGGTCTTCAGCTTTAGGTGTTGGGCCACGGCCTTCAAGAGCCTGACGGCCTTTGCCGCCGGTTCCTACCTTAGGTGCGCCTTTAGAGCCACCCTTTTTCGCCTTAGCTGCGCCTGGACGGCCTGGTTTCCTAGCCATTGAAACTCCACATCGTTATATCTTTCATGTCCTTGAGCGTTACGCCCAACTCTTCTAACTCAACTCTGATTGCATCAGCTCGAGCAAAATCCTTAGCCAGCTTGGCTTCGTGTCTCAATTGGATGAGGCCCTCGACCTGCTTTGAGAATTCTTCAGAATAAAGCGGTTCTTGATAGGCAAAAGTAAGACCTAAAACATGAACCATGGCTTTGACTTCTTCAACACAGAGTAGAAGTTTCTCTTGATCGTTGCTATCAAATGCCGTGTTTCCTGCTCTAACTCTCTCATGAATTACCGCAAGTGCACCTGGAACATTTAAATCTGAGTTCATCGCCTCTGCAAATTCTGCAGGTATTTGGGTCAAATCGATATCAATTCGCCTGATGTTAGTAGTTCTTTTGAGGAATCCAGCAATTCGATCCAGCGCTGCCTGAGCATCTCTGATGGAAGATTCTGAGTAGTCAAGGTTGGATCTGTATTGAGCTGAAGAAAGCCAGTACCTAATCGCTCCCCAACTGCCTGCTTGAGTTAACTGCTCAACTGAAACACCATTACCTAAGCTCTTTGACATCTTGTTGCCATTGATTGTTACTAATGCATTGTGTAACCAGAAGTTAGCAAAACTATCACCGGCTGATCTTGATTGAGCTAACTCATTCTCATGGTGCGGGAATCGAAGATCAAGACCGCCACCGTGAATGTCAAATGATTCACCTAAGAAGTGTTTAGCCATCGCAGAACATTCGATGTGCCAACCAGGTCTAGCTAAACCCCAAGGTGTTTCCCAAGCAGCGGTTGCTGGCTCTTCAGGTTTGTGGGCTTTGAATAGTGCAAAATCATTAGGTGATTTCCTACCGTGACTAGCGTCTGTTTCACCTTCCATGTTCTCTAGCTTTTGATTGGTTAGTTCACCATAGCTTGGCCAAGATGCTGTATCAAAGAAAACATTCGCACTGCCATCGGAAGCCTGGTAGGCATGTCCTAGTTGGATTAGCTTCTCTACTAAAGCAATCATGTCGTCAATGTGTTCTGTTGCGTGAGGTGCATGCGTTGGTTCTAGGATGTTGAGTTTTTCATAAGCGTCATCAAATGTTGCTTCAATTTCTTTAGCAAACTCACGCCAGTCACGATCTCCTGCATTGACTAAAACCTTGTCATCAATGTCAGTGACGTTTCTAACCATGGTTACCGTGTAGTCAGAGGCTCTGAGCCATCTGGCCAAAATGTCATAAACCAGTGCACTGCGAAGATGCCCTAAATGAGGTGCAGATTGAACTGTTGGTCCACAGACATACATCTCGACGTGACCTGAGGTAAGGGGTGTGAATACTCTAAGTTCTTGGGATTTAGAGTCAAAGAGTTCAAGGGCCACGACTAGAGCCTACCTTTGGACTTTTCAATAAGTGCGGTGGC
>JBMOFL010000010.1:0-32185 GCA_049314335.1 Rhodoluna sp.
GTTCGCCCGGCTTTTTTGCTTTGCTGGACCTCGTTAGCTTTTGAGCCGCACTACTTAGAGTCGCAGCAAGTTCCAGACCGTAGCTGTAAGGGTAATCAATGACGAGAGTATTCGCTTGTTCGACTATTAGTTGTCTTACATTGCTGGAGTTCAGCAATGGTTCGAGTTCTGTAACCAATCTTTTGTGATCACCAGGATTCGAGCTAACTATTGACGCGATTCGAGTCTGAGGCGGTAGAGCTAGCTCAACCCTGTCAGCGAAATCGTCTTCGACTGCAGCAAAGAAATCTAGATTCCGCATCCTTGTAGCTAGCGAGTCTTTCAACCCTACGAAGATTACCTCGGCATTTGATGTCGCTAATGATATCGCATTCGCCCATCGGCTTAGACTTTGTTCTAAGGCCCGCAATCTTGGCGCTCCAACCATTCTGGCTGCGTCCGCAATCAAAACAACTGAATAGCCGCCTTGAACTTCAGGCTCAGCCCCTGGTGTTGAAACAACTAACAATGACTCCCCTACAAGTTTGGTGAGTCGGTTCTCCCCATTGGAATGTACAACTGAGTACCCAGGAAAACTTCGTTCCATTTGCTGCGCTATGGCTGAAGCTCCAAGGACTGTAGGTCTAGTGGCAGTTCTGCCGCAACTGCACGCATCAAGGCGCATGGTTATCTTACACGAACGGCATCTAAAGCTTCCAGAAGGGTCAATCCAAATCGAGGACGAGCATGTTGTGCAGACTCGCAGTTCCTTACACGAAACGCATACAAGGGAGCTGGCCCAGCCTGCGTTCGCTATTTGAACAAGAACAGACTTACCCGCCTTTAGTGCGTTACTGATAAGAGCGAAACTGTCAGCATCCAGCCTGTCATTGAGTTCTGTGATTCTGGTACTTGGTTTCTCAGAAGGTGTGCTGATCGGGGTCAAGTGCCCAATTTGGATTAGCCGGACCACTTCTGTTGAAGGTGCGTGAGAAGCAAGAACAATCTTGGTGCCCTCTAGCTCAGCTCGCTGTAGTAAGACTTCTCTTGCGTGCCAGTAGGGAGATGATTGTTCGATGTGAGATTCGTCACCATCGTCCCAAATCATTATCAGACCCAAATTCTTAGCTGGCGCGAAGCTCGCTCCGCGCAGTCCATAGTTGATTCCGATAGAAGACGAAGCAAAAAGATGATTCAGGTGTCGTTGCGAACCCGTATCAGCACTTGAGTGTCTGTATGCCAGGTGGGTAATACCGAGCCTTAACAAGCTTCTCTCGAAGCGTTCAAGCTCAGCAAAATCAGGCAAGACAACTAGTGAACTATTTCCTAAGTGATATTCATTCAATGCAGCCAATGCGAACTCATCAGCCCAACCCGTGTTCTTGCATGTGCCAAGCAACTCTGGCATGAAGTAGGTTCTGGGATTAGCCGCTAAATGTTTCAACAAGGCGCTCGATTGAATTAGCTCGGAATGAGCAAGCGCCACCTTCTCTTCAAGGGTGAAACTCTTCTCAATGCGAATAAACCTCTTTGGTATTCCGTTCGACAGAAGTTCGCCGACGGTGCCTGCTTGCCTCGCGGCGACGGCTTGGCATAGAGCTAATTGCTGTGGCGAGAGAACAGAGACGATAGAGGAGATTGCTGAAATCGATAGAAGATTCTCACGTGTATTTAACTCATCGACGATTGAACAGACAACTCCGATTTTCTCTTTACCGCCAGAGCCAAAAGGAACCTGCACCAGATAGCCAACTGCAAGTTTCTCCTGCAGATCTGCTGGAATTAGATAATCGAACTCTTTATCTAGCTGAGGCAATGCAGAACTGAATCGGACTTTGGCGATGAGCGTCATTACATTCCTACAGCAGTTTGTAGCTCTGAAACCTTGTTGGTCTTCTCCCAACTGAAATTAGGTAATTCACGCCCGAAGTGCCCATAAGTTGACGTTGCTCCGTAGATTGGGCGTAACAGGTCCAGCTCGTCAATGATTGCTCTAGGTCTAAGGTCAAAAACGTCCAGTACTGCTTTTTCGATCAAGGCAATGTCAACGGTGTTCGTGCCAAAGCACTCTACGTACAACCCAACTGGACGAGCCACTCCGATTGCGTAAGCCACCTGCACTTCTGCTTTAGTAGCTAATCCTGCGGCCACTAGATTCTTCGCAACCCATCTCATTGCATAGGCGGCAGATCTATCGACCTTTGATGGGTCTTTGCCGCTAAAGGCACCACCACCGTGCCTGCTGTATCCGCCGTAGGTGTCAATGATGATCTTGCGTCCAGTGAGACCAGCATCTCCCTGTGGGCCACCTATGACGAAGTTACCTGTCGGATTGATCAGTAGTTTGCTTTCTGAAATGTCGAACCCAAACATCACCAGTACTGGCTCAACAACATACTTACTAACAGCTTGGCTTATCTCTTCGTTAGCGACACCAGGGTTGTGCTGTGTGCTCACGACAACGGTCTGAACAGAAACCGGTCTATCCCCTTCGTAGCCGATAGTGACCTGGGTTTTTCCATCGGGACGTAAGAATGGTATTTGTCCATTGTGTCGAACTCTCGCCAGCTGCTCAGCCAAAGAGTGCGCAATCTTTATTGGTAGCGGCATGAGTTGCTCTGTCTCAGTGCATGCGAAACCAAACATGATGCCCTGATCCCCGGCACCTTGGTTGTCATAGTTGTCCTTAGCGTCACCGAAAGACTTCTCCAATGAAGAGTCGACTCCTAGGGCAATGTCGGCTGACTGTCTACCTATAGAGACGTTCACACCACAAGAGGTTCCATCGAACCCGATATCTGAAGAGTTGTAACCAATTTCAAGCAACTTTGCTCGCACTATGTCTGGAATCTCAGCGTAACCCTCGGTTGTTATCTCACCTGCAACGTGAACCAGACCGGTTGTCACCAGAGTTTCAACTGCAACTCTGGAACGAGGGTCCTGCGCTATTAGATTATCGAGGATCGCGTCGCTGATTTGATCGCAGATCTTGTCAGGATGGCCTTCAGTTACTGATTCAGAAGTGAAGTATCTAGTCTTATTCATGTTCGTACCAGTTTATCTACGCGATACGACAAGGCAGGCTGTCTCAGCCGCGAAGTTGGATTGATTGATCGAGTATCGCGTTTGCTACCTCGAGCTTGGAACCTTTTGCCTGCACTGAACTGTTTTGACTAACGATGACAACACTGTTGCGTTCATCGTCAAAGACTGCTCCGTTGGTTACATCATTAGCTACTACGATGTCCACGTTTTTTCTTACCAACTTGGATTGTGCTCTTTGTACTAAATCACTGTCTTCTTCACTCTCGAGAACTTCAGCTGCGAAACCAACCAGCATCGTCGACAAACCTAGTTGCTGCCTCTTCTGAGAAAGACCAGCCAAAATGTCAGGGTTGGCTACTAACTTCAGATCCAACTCTTCAGAGTGAGACCTGCTCAGTTTGCCAGCTTCAGTGTCAGCCATTCTAAAGTCGCTAACTGCTGCAGGCATCAGTATGAGATCCGAAAGAGGAAGTAGCGATTCCAACGCGCTGCTCAATTCAGCTGTGGTTGAAACTCTCTGTACATTCTTGAAACGCGATAAATCTGAATCTATGTTGATTGCTATCAAGTGCACCTCTGCACCGCGTGCACTAGCGGCATCTGCCAGAGCGATACCTTGTTTGCCTGAAGATCTATTCCCGATAAACCGAACTGTGTCAATTGGCTCACGAGTGCCACCAGCAGCAACCGTTACTCGAACACCTTTAAGGTCATGATTAGCAAACGAACCCAATGCTGCTGAAACTATCTCCTCAGGCTCAGGTAGACGACCCGGTCCTGAATCTTCGCCGGTCAATCTTCCTATGGCAGGTTCAATAATGGTTACACCGCGAGATTTGAGCGTTTGTATGTTGGCAATGGTTGCTGGGTGTTGCCACATCTCTGTGTGCATCGCAGGCGCGACAACGACTTTCGCAGTGGTGGCAAGCAATACGTTAAGCAAAAGATCGTCTGCTACCCCGTGCGCGTATCGAGCTATGAATGCAGCGGTTGCAGGAGCTACAACAATTAGTTCAGCCTCTTTAGCTAAGGCAATGTGCTTAACCGACTCAACGTCGGTATATAGTTCTGAGTCGACGACGTTGTGCGAGAGCGCTTCAAGAGTTGTTGCTCCGATGAATCGGAGGGCATTCTGAGTTGGCAAAACTTTGACGGTGTGGCCAAGTTCTGTGAAACCACGGATAACACCAGCAGCTTTATATGCTGCTATGCCTCCTGTGACACCAACGAGAATGTGCAAGATTGCTCAGATTACTCTTTGGCTTCAGAAGTGACGACGGCACCTTCTACGATTTCGCGCATCGCGATTGATAGTGGCTTGTCGTCTACAGCAGCGTCTACAAGTGGGCCTACGTTGTCAAACAGCGAGCCCTCGTGCAGGGCTGAGTAGTAGTCGTTGATTTGACGAGCACGCTTGGCTGCAAAGATAACCAATCCGTACTTTGAATCTGTCTTTGACATCAGTGCATCAATGGATGGAGATACGATTCCCTCAAGTTTTTCAGACATATTTACGCTACTTTTCCCTTTATTTGTTGTGAGCCAGATGGACTCACGAAGACTTCATCAAGTCTAAGACCTCTTGAGCACATTGTGCCACTTCCCTGTTTATGACTACGTGATCAAACCATTCCTGGGCTTTCATCTCAATCTCTGCCGTGCCGAGCCGAATGGCTATCTCCTCTGGGCTCTCAGTACCCCTGCCGACTAGTCTGCGCTTGAGTTCATCGAGATCTGGTGGAGCTATGAAGATTAGATTTGCCTCTGGCATTGAATCCTTGACTTGCTGAGCTCCCTGAATGTCAATCTCCAGAATCATCTGCTTGCCAGCCTTTATTGCCTGTTCCACTGGACCTCTAGGTGTGCCATAGCGGTTCAACTGATGGACAACTGCATACTCGAGAAGCTCGTTGCTGGCTATCATCTGGTCAAATGCTTCATTAGTAACGAAAAGGTACTCGCGGCCATGAACTTCACCGGCCCTGGGTTGACGAGTGGTGGCTGAAACTGAGACCAATATTTCTGGATTCTGTTCAAGCAGATAGCGAACGACTGTACCTTTACCTACCGCAGTAGGTCCTGCAATCACCGTAAGTTTGGTCATCTCTCAAGCCTATTGTGCTAGAGCCAGCTTTAGTGTCTCTTGGTCTTGCCTGACGCTCGAGGCTACTGCTTCAATGCCATTTCTTAGCGCAGATCTTGAAACTGTATAAATCACATCACCAGATACTTCACCAAAGATTTCTTTAGCCCTCGACAGTTCGACACCTTGATAGCCGAATCCTGGAGCAAGAATGCTTGTCCTAAGGCTCTCTCTGTCTGCGTTCAAAGAATCGATGCCAATTTGCTTAAGGTTCACAGTTGCGCCAACGACTAGTCCAACTGAACCGAATCTGCTGTTACTTATGGCTGTATTGATGTTTAGTGTTTCAACCTCTTGAGCTATCTGTGACGCTACTGTTGCACCGTTGTTCATCGAAGATTGAAGTCTGAGGCCATCTAAGTTGGAGGTCGCAGCTAGAACAAACAATCCCTTTCCTCTTTCACTTGCAAATGCCACCGCAGATGAAAGTGCGCCAACACCTAGATAGGGATTTACCGTTAGCGCATCACAAACAAACGGAGCGTCTTTGGCAAGCCAAGCTTGCCCGTACGCCTCCATAGTTGAACCGATGTCTCCCCTTTTTGCATCCGCAATAACTAAGAAGCCTCTTTCGTTTGCTTCACGAAGGACATTCTCAAGCGCTCTAAAACCTTCTGAACCGAATCTTTCAAAGAATGAAACCTGTGGCTTGATGATTGAAACTTCATCCTGCAACTGATCCAACATGTCGTAACTGAATGACTCTAGGCCGTCTGCTGAAATGTCGAAACCATTATCGGCTAGAAGATTCTCGTGCGGATCGATGCCAACACAGAGTTGACCTTTAGTCTTGAATGCGATTTCCAGCTTCTTTGAAAACGAATCAGGCAAGTGCTTCCTTCCTATCTTGAGCATGCTCTTGTAGTGAACGAACCTTGAACTCTCCTGCGATTACCGTTTCGAATGAACCAATTGCTGCAGATAACTGAGCGATCGTCGTAAAGATTGGTGCGTCAGCCGCTGTGGTGGCAGCACGAATTTCGTAGCCATCCTTTCTAGCTGATGAGCCCGAAGGAGTGTTTACCACCACATCTACTTCACCAGCCAGAATCAGATCAACAATTGAAGGACCAGCAGGTGCATCATCGTCAGCCGAATGCTTTCGGACTATTCGAACTGGTATGCCATGTCGTTTCAAAATTGCTGCGGTTCCCGTTGTAGCGAGAATCTCGTAACCAAGTTGCCACAGTCTTCTCACCGGTAGAACTACCTGATGCTTGTCTCTGTCCGCTACCGAAATAAAGATCTTGCCCGAAACAGGTAGTGCACTTCCTGCTGCTGCTTGGCTCTTGGCAAAAGCTGTTGGGAAATCAACATCAATTCCCATCACTTCGCCGGTCGAACGCATTTCAGGCCCAAGCAGAGAATCAACAAACCTTCCATCCTTTGTAGCGAATCTCTTGAAAGGCAGAACAGCTTCCTTAACTGAGATTGCTGAAGTCTCAGGAATGTGAGTGCCATCAGTTGCTGGCAAATGACCCTTTGCAATAAGGTCATCGATTGACCAACCGACCATGACCAAGGCAGCGGCTTTGGCAAGTGTGATACCTAATGCTTTGGAAACGAAAGGAACAGTTCTGGATGCACGCGGATTAGCTTCAAGGACATAGAGGACATCGTGGGCTAAAGCGAACTGCACATTCAGTAATCCAACAACACCTATTCCCTTAGCGATTTTCTCTGTTGCTTCTCTCACCCGGTTAATCTGTGTGTTACTTAATGTGATTGGCGGCAGCGTGCAGGAAGAATCTCCAGAGTGAATACCTGCTTCCTCAATGTGCTCCATCACACCACCTACGTATAGTTGGTTACCGTCAAAGAGCCCGTCGATGTCAATCTCGATTGCATCGTCGAGGAACCGATCAACCAATAGTGGGTGCTTGGGCCCAACGATTGCCTGGTCAGCGATTCGGTCAAAGTAGCCCTCAAGTGCCTTTTGATCATAAACAATCTCCATGCCACGGCCACCGAGAACAAATGATGGCCTCACTAGAACTGGGAACCCAATACGGTCAGCAATGACCTTAGCTTCATCAAGGCTTGTGGCTGTTCCGTTTGCAGGTGAGATCAAACCAGCTTCGTCTAGTATCTTGGAGAATGCTCCACGCTCTTCAGCAAGATCAATCGCGTCAGGAGTGGTTCCAAGAATTGGAATACCGTAGGCAGCTAGTCCTTGTGCTAAGCCAAGAGCGGTTTGTCCGCCTAGTTGAACAACCACTCCAACCAAATTTCCACTTTGCGATTCAGCGTGAATAACTTCAAGTACATCTTCAAGGGTTAGCGGTTCGAAGTACAGCCTGTCGCTGGTGTCATAGTCGGTAGAAACAGTTTCAGGGTTGCAGTTAATCATGATGGTCTCAAACCCTGCATCGTGTAGAGCAAAGGAAGCGTGCACGCATGAGTAATCAAATTCAACACCCTGACCAATACGGTTTGGTCCTGAACCTAAAATGACCACTTTGTCAGCGCCTGAAGCTCTCACTTCTGTTACTTGCTCATAAGTGCTGTAGTGGTAAGGAGTGAGCGCTGGGAACTCTCCAGCACAAGTGTCAACGGTTTTGTATACCGGTCTGATGTTCTGGGCGTAACGGACTGCCCTAACTTCGCTCTCACTAACGCCACGCAACTCGGCTATTTGTGCATCGCTGAAACCGAATGACTTTGCGTAAAGCATGATTTCAGGGTCTAAAATCTTGGACTTGCTGACTTCTTCAGCGACCTCATTGATGAGAACGATTTGGTCGATGAACCAGGGATCAATCTTGGTAGCTTCAAAGATCTCCTCTGCTGTTGCACCTAAACGAAGTGCCTGTTGCACCGTAACGATGCGTCCATCAGTTGGTGTTCTAGAGAGTTCAACTAATTCCTCTTTAGATCTCTTCTGCTGTCCCCAATGGAATGAAGAACCACGACGCTCAAGACTTCTAAGGGCTTTCTGTAGAGCCTGCGCATAGTTGCGACCGATGGCCATGGCCTCTCCGACAGATTTCATAGTGGTCGTTAGGGTTGCATCAGCGGCTGGGAACTTTTCGAACGCGAATCGTGGAACTTTGACCACAACATAGTCAAGAGCAGGCTCGAAAGATGCTGGAGTTACTTTCGTTATGTCGTTTGGAATCTCGTCGAGTCGATAACCAATGGCCAGCTTGGCTGCAATCTTTGCGATAGGAAAACCGGTAGCCTTGGAAGCCAGAGCAGAGGAACGACTAACCCTTGGGTTCATCTCAATGACAATAATGCGTCCAGTACTAGGCTCAACTGCGAACTGAATGTTACAACCACCAGTGTCCACTCCAACTGCTCTGATGATGTCGATAGAGATATCGCGCATGTGCTGGTATTCACGGTCAGTAAGAGTTAGAGCCGGGGCTACTGTGATTGAGTCACCAGTATGAACACCAACAGGATCAACGTTCTCAATCGAACAAACCACGACAGTGTTATCTGCTGTGTCTCGCATGAGCTCGAGTTCGTATTCTTTCCAACCCATGATGGACTCTTCAAGAAGCACTTCGGTCGTTGGACTTGCTTGCAAACCAGCTCCTGCCATTCTGCGAAGATCCTTCTCGTCGTAAGCAAAGCCTGAACCAAGTCCACCCATTGTGAACGATGGTCTGACTACAACTGGGTAGCCGAGTTTTCCAGCAGCATCTAGGACTTCGTCTATGGTGTGCGCGATGTATGACTTAGCTACATCAGCTCCAGCGTCTAGTACGAGTTGTTTGAATGATTGCCTGTCTTCACCTGCTTTGATGGCAGAAACTTTAGCTCCAATCAGCTCTACGTTGTACTTCTCGAGAATGCCTAGTTCATGAAGTGCCATAGCTGCATTTAACGCAGTTTGACCACCTAGAGTAGGCAAGATTGCGTCAGGCTTCTCCTTGGCGATAATGGCTTCAATTATCTGAGGTGTGATCGGTTCAATGTAGGTTGCATCGGCAAAATCAGGGTCAGTCATAATCGTTGCTGGGTTGCTGTTTACCAGAATGACTCTGATACCTTCAGCTCGGAGAACGCGACATGCTTGTGTGCCTGAATAGTCAAACTCACATGCCTGCCCAATAACAATCGGACCCGAACCGATTACTAGAACGCTCTTTAAATCTTCTCTGCGCGGCATCAGTTGACTTTCTTTGCTTGGTTGGAGCGAATCATTTCAATCAACCGATCGAATAGGTAGTTTGCATCGTGTGGTCCGGCAGCTGCTTCAGGATGGTACTGAACTGAGTAAGCAGGAATCTCTAAGCATTCCAATCCCTCAACCACGTCATCGTTCAGACAAATGTGAGAAACTCTTACCTTTCCGAAACCAGCAGGTGACTCCACTTGCTCTCCCCCGTCTACGCGAACAGCAAAGCCGTGATTGTGAGCAGTCACCTCTACTCGGCCAGTTCTCCGATCTAGGACGGGCTGGTTGATGCCCCTGTGACCGAACGATAACTTATAGGTTTGAAAACCTAAGGCTCTACCCAACAGTTGATTACCAAAGCAGATACCGAAGAAAGGTATTCCAGCTTTAAGGACTTGCTGTAGAACATTCACCTGAGCGGTTGCTGTTTCAGGGTCTCCAGGGCCGTTGCTGTAGAACACTGCATCTGGGTTGTTGCTCAGTAGTTCTTCTGCGCTCGACTCAGCTGGAAACACCTCCACGGCTAAGCCTCGTTCAACCATGTTCTCGATGGTCGAACGCTTGATGCCCAAGTCCAAGATTGCGACCTTACCTACATAGTCTCCCTTGTGCTTTACTGAGTACCTTTCCCTAGTTGACACAACAGAACTCAGCGACTGCCCCTGCATCTTCTCAGCACTGCGGACGATTTCAACTAGTTCATGTACAGGCTTCTTAGCGTCGTCACCAGAGAATACGCCAGCTCGCATTACCCCTATCTCTCTTAGGTGCAAAGTAAGCGCTCTAGTATCCAAATCAGAAATACCAACAACTTGGTCTCGAATTAGGTCAGTCTCGAGAGTACGTTGTGATCTGAAGTTTGACACGATACGGCTAACATCTCGAACCACGTAACCTGACACCCAAATCTTGTCTGATTCTTCGTCTCTATCGTTCATACCCGTGTTACCAATGTGCGGTGCAGTCTGTACCACAATCTGACCTGCGTAAGAGGGGTCAGTTAGTGTCTCTTGGTAACCAGACATACCGGTGGCAAAAACAATCTCGCCCAATGTGCTGCCACTAGCTCCGAATGGAACCCCATTAAAAACCATGCCATCTTCAAGCACTAGAAGTGCGGTGCGGGATCTAATTGTCATTGTCAAGTCCAATCTTCTGAATTTGTGAGTCTTTGACGGTTAGAACACCTTTGAAGAGTGTGTGTCTGACCGAACCACTTAGTTGCATGCCAAGGTAAGGATTGTTCGTGCTCTTGCTCTGAGTTGTACCATCGACAGCGAATGAAATATTCGGATCAAAGAAAACTATGTTGGCAAATGAACCAGCTAATAAAGCTTGACCCTGGTTAGTCAATCTTGAGATCGCAGCTGGGTTATGTGAAAGTAGCTCTTCAAATCGAACCCAATCGATTAAGCCGGTATCTATGAGCGTTGTTTTCACAATAGCCGCAGCGGTTTCCAAACCAATCATTCCAAACGCTGCTTCTCCCCATTCACAGTCTTTGCTATCTGCTGTATGTGGCGCGTGGTCCGTTGCCACAATGTCAATAGTTCCATCAGCAACCGCTTGCCTTAGAGCTAGAACATCTTCTTCAGATCTAAGTGGTGGGTTCACTTTGTAAATCGGGTTGTAACTTGACGCTAGGTCTTCGGTCAGAATCAAGTGATGCGGTGTAACCTCGGCTGTCACATTGATGCCCCTTGATTTAGCCCATCGAATAACCTCAACAGAACCCTTTGTGGATACGTGGCAGACGTGTAGTCGAGAACCAACTTCTTGGGTTAGCAACACATCGCGCGCGATAATCGCCTCCTCTGCAACAGCAGGCCACCCTGTAAGCCCTAGTTTGAGAGATAAAGCGCTCTCGTTCATCTGGGAATTTACAGTAAGAAGTGGATCTTGTGCATGTTGAGCGATGACGCCATCAAATGCCTTCACATACTCAAGTGCTCTGCGCATCACTAGCGAATCACTTACACACTTACCGTCATCACTGAACACAGTCACCTCAGCGGCTGAAGCATTCATTTTGCCAAGGTCAGCAAGATTCTTGCCCTCTAGGTTTGCAGTTACTGCGCCGATTGGTTGCACCTGAACGTAGCCCGCAGCGACTCCTAGAGCGTGAACCTGTTCCACCACGGCACTGTTATCAGCTACTGGGTTGGTATTGGCCATGGGATGAACGCAGGTGAATCCTCCCATAGCTGCTGCCTTGCTACCGGTCAAAATTGTTTCGCTCTGCTCATAGCCAGGTTCACGCAGATGCGTGTGCAGATCGACGAACCCACTGAGTGCTAGCAAACCTTTACAGTCGATGACTTGGTAGCTCTTGTCGTAATCGTCTCCCACAGAAGTAATGAGCTCACCCAGCACAGTTATGTTTGTGACCGTACCATTGGCTAGTGAGACATTTGTGAAGACTGTTCCTGGGTTACTCATTTGGTACTCGATTCCTGCGCTAGAAGTTTGAACAGCACTGCCATGCGAACAGCAACACCATTACTCACTTGATCGACTATTACTGATTGTTTTGAATCTGCAGCCTCTGAGGATATCTCTAAACCTCTATTCATAGGACCAGGGTGCATAACTAAAGTTGAGCTGTTCAAGGATTGAAATCTCTGATTCGAAAGCCCCCATAGTGATGCATACTCGTTGGCATTTGGAATGAAAACTGAACTCATTCTCTCGTTCTGCATTCTTAGCATCATCACAACATCAAAACCTGCCGCAAGCGCCTCATCTAGATTGTGATACACGGCATCTACTAAGACTGCACTTGCTTGGGGCACTAGGGTTGCTGGTCCTGCTAGCGACACGTGCGCACCTAGCGTGCGAAGTAGGTCAATGTTCGATCTAGCAACACGGCTATGCAGAATGTCGCCAATGATTAAAACTCTCACACCTCGCAGGTCCCCTAGATCCTTGCTGCCCTTGAGGTGCTGTCGAATGGTAAGCGCGTCAGTTAGTGCCTGCGTTGGATGTTGATGGCTGCCGTCGCCAGCGTTTATTACTACAGCTTTGGACCAAGCTGCGTTAGCAATTGTGTTGGCCGCGCCACTGTGATGGTGTCTAACAACTAGAGCTTCAATACCCATTGCTTCTAGAGTCAACACTGTGTCTTTCAAGGACTCACCCTTGCTCACTGAAGAACCTTTAGCAGTGAAGTTCACTACGTCAGCGGATAGTCTTTTAGCCGCAATCTCGAAAGAGAATCTTGTTCTGGTCGAATCTTCAAAGAAGAGATTCGCTACAGTTCGTCCATTGAGAGCAGGCAGTTTTTTCACATCCCTGCTGTTTACATCCTGCATCTCTAATGAGAGATTAAGAAGTTCAAGGGTTGACTCAACACTTAGGTCACCAGCACTTAGAAGGTGTCTCACTGTTCAATCACCACCGATTGCTCATCATCACTTTCAGTCAGCTTGACGTAGATTCGCTCGGAGAAACTAGTCGGTAGGTTCTTACCGACGAAGTCTGCTCTAATTGGAAGTTCTCGGTGTCCACGATCAACAAGAACTGCTAGACGAACGGCCTTGGGTCTGCCATGTGAAACAAGTGCGTCCAGTGCAGCCCTAACAGTTCTTCCACTGAAGAGCACATCGTCAACGAGGACAACTGTCTGGTTTTCAAGAGAAGTGATTGGAATGCTGGTCGCGGTTACCTGTTTGCCAGGTCTAGAGGAGAGATCATCTCTGAACATGGTGACATCGAGTTTGCCAACTGAATTGTCTGTGTCAAACTCGGGATAGTTTCTTGCAATTGAAGCGGCTATACGGTTTGCTAGGAAAACTCCACGTGTAGGGATTCCTAAGATTAGAAGATTTGCTGTGCCCTGATTGGACTCTACGATCTCATGAGAGATGCGAACTATGGCTCGCTCAATGTCCTGAGCATCTAAGACGGTGCGTGTTGGCACGCCCACCTCCTTCTGCGCCTCACAGGACGCCTTTAAAGGATGTTGTTTCTCTAGATTCTAGTGCAGTTTTGAGTAAGGTGCCTAGATTGGTTTGCGAGTTGCTGCAACTGTTGCTAAAACTCCATTAACAAAGCCTGGTGAATCTTCGGTACTTAGCTCGGTCGCTAACTCAACTGCTTCGCTAATAGCAACCTCTGCAGGGGTATCCTGAGCAAAAGCTATCTCGTAGATGCCCATCCTGAGTATTGCCCTATCGAGAGCTGGCATGCGATCGAGCGTCCAGTTCTGAGCAACGTTCGCGAGAATCTCATCAATCTCTAGTTGATTGCTCAGCACACCGGTTACAAGCTCCAAAGCGAAATCAAAAATCTCGTCCTGGTTTTGCCTGTCGACTACTTGCTCTTTGGTGTCCTCAAGGAGCTCGGTTGCCATGCCATCTCTAAGTTCGGCCGCATAAAGAGCGTCAATCGCTCTTTTCCTAGCCTTAGTTCTAGAACTCAAGGACTAGTCGGTAACTCGGCCGAGGTACTCACCAGTTCTGGTGTCAACCTTAACTTTGGTACCTTGCTCTACGAAAAGTGGAACTTGAATTTGTAGGCCAGTTTCAACAGTTGCTGGCTTTGTGCCACCACTAGAACGGTCACCTTGAAGGCCAGGCTCGGTGAAGGTGATCTCAAGCACTACTGATGGCGGCATTTCAACATAAATAGGATTACCCTCGTGGATGGCAACAATTGCTTGTTGATTTTCTAGAAGATAGTTCGAGGCGTCGCCCACAAGATCACTTGTAAGAGTCATCTGGTCATAGTCCTTGGTGTCCATGAACACGTAGCCTTCACCATCGTTGTAAAGGTATTGCATCTCACGCTTGTCGACAGTTGCAACATCAATCTTGATTCCAGCGTTAAGAGTGCGGTCGATTACCTTGCCACTGATGACGTTCTTCAACTTGGTTCGAACGAAAGCAGGTCCCTTACCTGGCTTGACGTGCTGGAACTCGATAACTGCCCAGAGCTGGTTGTCCATGCTCAAGACCATTCCGTTTTTTAGATCGTTGCTTGTTGACATTCTTGCCTCGCTGTAAGTTGATGGCCAAATAGCCTGTAGCAGTTTATCAGTGGCTCAGTTGTCTAAGTGCTAACAGGTAGGAATCTATGCCGAAACCTGCAATTACTCCTGTGGCTACGCCACTGATGACCGAATTGTGTCTAAATTCTTCTCTGGCATGTGGATTCGAGATGTGCACCTCAATCAGCTTTAGACCTGAAGTGGTAACCAGGGCACAGGAGTCGCGGAGCGAATAGGAATAGTGGGTGAATGCAGCTGGATTCAATACAACGTGACTTTTCGAATCAACTGCCTCATGAAGCCAGGAGACAAGTTCACTTTCGTCGTTTGTCTGGCGTACATCAACCTCCAGATTCAAGTCTCGCGCTAGAGACTTTACTTCAGCTTCAAGATCGTCGTGGGTAGCGGTCCCGTATACGTCTGGCTCTCTTGAACCAAGACGATTTAGGTTCGGTCCGTTCAGAACAAGTACTTTAGTCATGATTCAAACTTACTTTCTATTCCGCAATCTCTTGGAACGCTGTGAACAGCAATTCCTTGGTTGGTGCCTCAAGTATCCCAGGCTTGGCTAGTCCATCAAGAACGACAAAACGAAGAATGCCACCTCTGCTCTTCTTGTCGACCTGCATACCGGTATAAAGAGCTTCCCAACGCTCGCCTGGGTAGGTTGTTGGTAAGTCTAAGAGTTCAAGAATGCTTTTATGCCTGTCCGCGACTTCATCTGAAAGTCTGCCTGAAAGTCGCCCTAATTCGGCCGCGAAAACCAATCCAATTGCTACTGCTCTACCGTGACGCCATTTGAAATGCTCGACCAGCTCAATTGAGTGTCCAAGTGTGTGGCCGTAGTTGAGAATCTCCCGACGATTAGATTCCTTGAAGTCAGCTGCTACAACTTCAGTCTTTACTTCAATAGACCGTCTTACCAGCTCCGCGAATCTATCGGAACGGATGTCCCTCGCATCGTGCACATCCTCTTCGATAAGGTCAAGAATTCTAGGGTCAGCGATGAAGCCACACTTAACAATCTCCCCAAACCCCGAAATCAGTTCGAGCTTTGGCAGAGTCTCTAAAGTATCTAAGTCAACCAAGACTGACTTGGGTTCATGGAAAGCTCCAACTAGGTTCTTGCCCTCGATGGTATTGATGCCAGTCTTGCCACCAATAGCTGCATCAACCATGGCTAGCAGTGTTGTTGGTACGTGGACGACAGAAATGCCTCTGAGCCAGGTTGCAGCTATAAAGCCGCCTAGATCAGTTGTTGCTCCTCCGCCGAGGGTTACTACCGCATCAGATCTAGAGAACTCCGCTTGCCCTAGTGAGGACCAGGCTATAGATAACCATCTATCAGTTTTAGCATCCTCACCATCAGCTACAGGTAGTTGCCAAACTTGCATTCCAGATTCGATCAGGTTGTCTGCCACGGCCTCCGCACTTACCTGCATACCTTCTGGGTAGACAAGCAGAACTTTACGAACCGAATCTCCAAGCGACCCAACCAAATCATCCAGCAGTCCTCTACCGATGATTACGTCGTAGCCAGGTTGCCCCTTGGCGAATATCTTTGTTGTCATAGTGCATCTAGTTTCTCGCAGATAGCGTTAATAACCTTGCCTAAACCCGCTCCAGATGTGTCAATTTCAAAAGTGGCTAGTCTTTCATAAAGAGGTTTCCGAGATTCGTATATCTCTTTCCAGTCACTCAAGCCGTTCTTGAGCAATGGTCGGTTACCGTTGGCAAGCCTTGATTTCATATGTAAACCAGTGGTTGATAGGTAGATGACGGTTGCAGACTCCAGCGCTCTCTGGTTACTGCCACTTAGCACTGCGCCACCACCAGTTGCTATAACTTGATTTGAAGTTAGGGCCTCTTTGAGTGCTTGTTCTTCATAAGTACGAAAGACAGACTCTCCATCTTCGGCAAAGATTTTGGCAATCTCACCATGAACGTTAGTTACCAATACATCTGTGTCGACGAATGCAACGTCCAAGCGTTTGGCAAGCTTCTTGCCGATAGTAGTTTTGCCTACACCCATCGGGCCTATAAGAACTACCGGACGATTGAGCACAGTTACCTTGCTATTTGTGAACGCAAGTTCTGAGGAATGCTCTCGAGGTAGCTGAGCATGTTTCGCTTGGTCTCATCGATTGAGTCGCCACCAAACTTTTCTAAAACACAGTTGGCTATCGTTAGTGCCACCATCGCTTCAGCTACAACTCCGGCAGCAGGAACAGCACATACATCTGATCGCTGGTGATGAGCTTTCGCTTCTCCGCCTGTAGCAACATCGATAGTCTGCAGAGCTCTAGGCACAGTGGATATTGGTTTCATTGCTGCACGCACTCTGAGAATCTCTCCATTACTCATGCCGCCCTCAATTCCTCCGGCGCGATCTGTTAGACGTCTAACAGTTGAGTTCTCTCCCACGACTATCTCGTCATGAGCTTGCGAACCTCTGCGGCGAGCTGACTCGAAACCGTCACCAACCTCTACGCCCTTGATTGCTTGAATACCCATCAGTGCTGCTGCTAGTTGACTATCAAGTTTCCTATCCCAGTGCACAAATGAACCTAAACCTGGTGGTAGACCGTAGACCAAAACCTCAACTACTCCGCCCAAGGTGTCACCTTCTGAGTGAGCTAGGTCAACCTCGGCAACCATCGCTGCACTCAAGTCAGCATTAAATGCTCTTAGTGGATCTGCATCAAGGCGATCTACATCCTCAGGTTTAGGTAGTTCTAAATCAGACGCTGATTGAACTGTTCCTAATGCGACTGTGTGAGTAATAAGTTTTATGTCCAATGCAGAGAGGAATGCCGATGCCACTGCACCAAGGGCAACTCGTGCAGCTGTTTCCCTCGCCGAGGCGCGTTCCAAAACAGGTCTACTATCTAGGAACCCGTATTTCTGCATTCCAGTGAAATCTGCGTGTCCAGGCCTAGGTCTTGTTAGAGCCTCAGCTCTGGCTCCCGTGAGTTGGTCTGCATCAACCTCATCGGGAGACATTACCTGCTCCCATTTAGGCCATTCAGTGTTTGCAATGGTTATCGCTATAGGACCACCCATGGTCTTACCGTGTCGAACTCCACCAGTGAAAGAGACTTCGTCAAGTTCAAGCTTCATCCTGGCACCACGGCCATAGCCAAGTCTTCTTCTAGCAAGCGCTTCAGCAAGCTGAACGGTGCTGATCTCAATGCCGGCGGGCAATCCCTCCAACACTGCGGTTAGAGAAGGACCATGAGATTCACCTGCGGTAAGCCAACGTAACATACAGAGCATTCTCGCACACAATACGTGTTTACTACAGTGAGGCAACCATCGCTTGTAATACTTCGTCTTCGTTTGGGAGCTCTAGGGTTGCATCAAGGGAGGTGAATAGTCTGATTTGAGCGATAGCCTGCCATAGCAACATGTCCTTGCCTGAAACTACTTTCGCTGAATCAAAGATTGCCAACGCCTCACTATCTGCCTTGGCGTAGTTCACATCAAGTAACCATCCCTGCTGAACCGCTGAGTCCTTTGGCAGGGCCGCCGCTGAAGCCGTATTGATTGTCAAGTCATGCTGTGTCCCGAAGTCTTCCAAATCCTCGAATCTCAGGGTCATGTCAAGAGCGTCAGCTAGATGGGATAGTGCCTTAGTGTCTGAGGTTTTACGAACATAAACCGAGACTTCAGACTTAGGAGCCTTGTCATAAATAGCCAATAGAGCTGAACGTGCTGTTGCGCCAGCTCCTACTATGCCTGCTGTCTCGATGTCTTGTTTCCAGCATTTCGTGAGTGCTTGAGTTATTCCAAAGACATCTGTATTGAATGCTGAGGTGTTACCTTCAGAAAGTAAGAGTGTGTTGGCTACACCTAAAAGGGAAACTATTGGGTCCTTTGAAGTGGCTAGATTAGCAGCCTCAAGCTTTAGTGGCATAGTCACGCTAAGGCCTGCAAACTCACCTGCGTGCGATTCAATGAAACTCTCAAGGGAACCGGAATGAACTTCATGCTTCTCGTATGTCCAATTCAATCCGAGTTGCTTGTATGCAGCCATGTGGATTGCAGGACTGAGGCTATGAGAGATCGGGTTACCGACAACTGAGAATCTTTTACTAGTCATTCCAGTCCGGATTCTCTCTCAACCAATCGCGCCATACTTCCACAGCTGCTTCATGTTGAGCATAAGTATCGCTGAAGACCGTTTCACCTGTTTTCAGGTTCACTGAAACGAAATAGAGCCAATTACCCGGAGCTGGATTGAGAGCAGCGTCTATGGCCAAAGCGCCAACGCCAGAGATAGGTCCTATTGGAAGGCCAGGATACTTGTATGTGTTGTAAGGGTTAGGGTCTGCTCTATCGGCAGCAGATGTTTGGAAAGTGTTACCGTCTACCCCATAGGACACTGTTGCGTCTGACTGAAGTGGCATGTTGACTTCGAGCCTATTAGTAAACACTCTTGAAACTTTGTAGAAATCTTGCTCTTGACGGGCTTCCCTTTGTATGACCGAAGCCAAGGTGAGAACTCTATGCCAATCCTTCTTAGCTACTCCGTCTTCAGCAAGTTGTTCCTTGGTCCTAGTAACGAGAATGCTAAGAATGTCCTTTGCTTCATAGGATGGGTCAAATGCGTAGGTCGCAGGGAAAAGATAACCTTCAAGTGAAGGGGCCTCTTTCGGTATATCAAATGATGCTAAATCTTTCGAAGCTTGCTGAAAGCTTTTTACACTCACACCTGTTGCTTCTGATAGAAGTTCCAGTACTGATTTCAAACGCAAACCTTCACGAATAGTTACTTTGTTTGAAATTGCGTTATTCGGATTAACTAGATAACTAATCGCCTTTGCTGAAGAAATTCTTCCTGGCAACCGGTAGGTTCCTGGAAAGAATGTCGGATCAGTAGCGAAGATGGTTCGAAGCGTAATGTCAAAACTATTAGTAACCTCAGCAGCAACGAGTTTGCGTGCGACATCAGTTCCTGTGTCGCCTTTTTCTACAACAAGGTTTACTAGACCTACACCGTCACCACTGTACTCAGCGCCGGTGACTTGCTCGTAGATCCCTCTCACAGCTTGGCGGTTGAAAAATGCTAGGGAGCCGAGAAGAATGATTGCGACCGAAATGACTGCGATTAACCGAACGGGACTCTTACGCTTGGGTCTGAGATCGCGTCTAGAACTGAATTGAGTCTCATTCATTCTTAGCTCTCCATTCGGTCAAGCTCAGGCCAGGAACTAACCCGCTGTTCTTTTCAACACTTAAAGCGTATTCAAGTATCGCCACAGCGGCCATCTGATCTACTGTGCTTCTCGCAGATTTCTGCGATTTACCTATGGCAAGAAGTTGACTATTAGCAACTGAAGTCGTTAGACGCTCATCGATAAGCAGAACCTCGACACTCACACGAGCAGCTATTTCTTGGGCAAACTGAACTGCATCTTGCGTTGACTCAGTTGCTAACCCTTGAAGATTCAATGGAAGCCCAACATAAATCTCTAGAAGTTCGCCTTCTTTTGCTGCCAGAGAGATCATCTCGTCAATGCAAGTGCTTAGTTCGATAGTTCTAGCAACCGTAGCTAAAGGGCTAGCAAGAATCGCATGGTGATCACTGATCGCTATTCCTATGCGCGCTTTGCCAACATCGACAGCCAAACGCCTGCCAGGACGCAGCAACTAGCTAAGGCTCTCTGTAATCGCCAACAGCGCTGCTGGTATCTTGCTAGCATCAACACCGCCACCTTGAGCGATGTCAGACTTACCGCCACCACCACCGCCGAGAACTTGCGAAGCAAGACGAACTAGGTCACCAGCTTTCGCTCCAAAGCCCTGAGCCTTAGCGTTAGCTGTGACTATCAAGGCTGGCTTGCCATCAACAATTGCTGCAAGTGCCACGACAGCAGATATGTCCCCTAGTTGATCTCTAACTTTCACCGCTAGGTCCCTAAGCGAATCGACACTCGAAACATTGGAAATTTCGGCCGAGACAACGCTGTATTTTGCAAGTGGTTTCATGCCGGCAATAAGTTCAGGAATCTGTAGAGCAAGCTGTTGCGATTGAACTGCTGCTAACTGTCGTTGCATGTCTTTAACGTCTGAAAGTAGAGCTTCAAGTCTGTCGCTTGCATTCAATGGAGAACTCTTCAGTTGCTCAGCAATCTTGTGAAGCATGATTCTCTCTTGAGTGAGTGTGCGCAGAGCTTCCATCCCAACAAGGGCTTCTAGTCTTCTTGATCCGGAACCCACAGATGATTCATTGGTGATAGTAACCAAACCAATTTGCGAACTCCTGGAAACGTGAGTTCCACCGCAAAGTTCTCGTGACCATGGTCCGCCAATTTGCACAACGCGAACACTCTCGTCATATGTTTCACCGAAAAGCGCAACTGCTCCCCAAGTTCTTGCCTCAGGTAACGACATGTATTGCGCAGATACTGCTAAGTCAGACCGAATTGCTAAGTTCGAAATTTCTTCTATTTCAGATTTGGTTTCTGAACTCAAGGCCGCTGTCCAAGAGAAATCAAGGCGCATGTAACCAGGCTTGTTGTAAGAACCAGACTGCAAAGCAGTTGGACCCAGTGCTTGACGAAGCGCAGCATGAACGACGTGAGTGGCTGAGTGGGCTTGAGCTGCACCAATACGCCAGTCAGAGTCAACAGATGTAGTCACCGTGCTTCCAACACCAAACTCACCAGTGCGGACAATGGCTTTGTGTGAAACAAGTCCCTTGACAGGTTTTTGGACGTCTAGAACTTCGAGCTCAAAACCGTCACCGAAGATGAGGCCTGCGTCAGCACTCTGACCGCCAGACTCAGCGTAGAAGCTTGTTCGATCAAGGATTATATCAACGATTGTTCCTTGAGTTGCAGAACCAACTTGCTGACCATCAACAATAATACCCAATACCTTTCCGTTGGATTCAAGTTCTTCGTAACCAGTAAAAGTGGTAACTCCTTGCATACGGAAATCACCGAACACTGATAGATCAGTGTTACCAGCCTTCTTGAGCTTGGCATCTGCTTTGGCTCGATTACGTTGCTCACTCATGAGTTCTGTGAACGAATCCCTATCGACACTGAGCCCTGATTCTTCAGCAATCTCAACAGTTAGATCAATCGGGAAACCGTAGGTGTCGTGAAGCAAGAAGCTTGTCTCACCATCAAGTTGCTTGGCACCAGCAGCCTTCGCGGTATCGATAGCAGTTTCTAGAACCTGTGTGCCAGAGACTAGTGTTCTAAGGAACGCATCTTCTTCAGCTAAGACTGTCGTGTTGATTCTCGGATACTCTGTCTCTAACTCAGGGTACGTATCGACCATCGCATTCTTTGAGGTAAGAAACAAGCGACCGAAAACAGGTTCGTTTACGCCAAGTAGACGCATTGCTCTAACTGTTCTTCTTAGTAGACGCCTGAGCACATAGCCTCTACCGTCATTACCAGGAGAGACGCCATCGCCGATAAGCATCAGTGCACTTCTAACATGATCGGCAACAACGCGTAGACGCACATCATCATCGACGTTAGCACCGTATGTTTTTCCTGAGAGTTGAGCTGCTAAATCTAGTACTGGACGTACCTGATCTATTTCGTATAGGTTCTCAACTCCCTGCATTAGGAACGCAACACGTTCGAGACCCATGCCGGTGTCAATGTTCTTACTTGGAAGTTCAGCCAGAATTTCAAAGTTGTCTTTGCCTGTTCCAAGCCCTCGCTCGTACTGCATAAAGACTAGATTCCAAATCTCGATGTAACGATTCTCATCCGCTACAGGACCACCTTCGACTCCGTAGTCTGGACCACGGTCGTAATAAATCTCCGAACAAGGTCCAGCAGGGCCTGGTTGCCCAGTAGACCAGTAGTTATCGGCCATGCCGCGTCTTTGGATTCTTTCGAGTGGAACCTCAGAAAGCTCTAGCCAGAGGGCAATAGCTTCTTCATCATCTTGAAAAACGGTTACCCAAAGTTTCTCTTTAGCTAAACCCAATCCACCCTCCTCAACAGACTTGGTGAGGAACTCCCAAGCGTAAGAGATGGCTTCGCGCTTGAAATAGTCGCCGAAGGAAAAGTTGCCGTTCATCTGGAAGAAAGTACCGTGTCGAGTTGTTTTACCGACTTCTTCAATGTCCAACGTACGAACACATTTTTGTACGCTGGTTGCTCTTTTGTATGGTGCTGGAATCAACCCAGTCATGTATGGAATGAAGGGAACCATACCCGCAACTGTGAACAGCAGAGAAGGATCTTCACTTATAAGAGACGCACTTGGCACGACCTGGTGATCTTTACTTTCGAAGAACTCAAGCCATCTCTTCTTTATTTCAGCTGTCTTCATCGAGCAGGTTTCGTCTTTGTACTCTTTGTAGCTTTCGCCTCTTGTTCGCGGTAGCCATCAGCAACTGCTGTGGCGAAGACTCTAATCTTCTCGCCGGTCTCATCGATGGTCTTCTTCGCCTGAGGGTTAGCCTCGATTTGCCTTGCTAGGTACACTCCAATAGCGATCCCTGCGATAAAGACAGCAGTTTTGCGCATTCTGTTTACTTCTTCTTACCCATAAGGCTTGAAACTCCACGAATGATTTCTCCAACGCGAAGTAGCGGACCGCCAATAGTTGTTGTGAAAGAGGAGATAAGTGAGCTCAAGTTTCCTGTGGCGTCAACCACGCTGTCGGTGATGACGTCAATCTTCTCTAGCTGCTTGTTTGTGGCTTTAGTAGTTTCAGTGAGTTCTGTGAGTAAAGGAATAAGTGAATCACCTGTTTCGCGAATAGTCGCAGAGGCAGCATCCAATAGTTTAGAAACCTTTAGTAGAACAACTACCAAAAAGATAACCAGGACTACAACAGCTCCTGCGCAAATTAGTGCTGCTAACTCTGCACCATTCATGAGTATTCCTTCGACTAGCGAGCTGCGTAGTACTCAACCACAAGCTGAACTTCACAAGTAACTGGAACTTCAGCGCGCTTTGGACGACGCACTAGAGTTGCCTGCAACTTATCAAGTTCAACAGATAGGTAGCCTGGAACTGGAGGTAGAACGTCAACGTGACCGCCAGCAGCTGCAACCTGGAAAGGTTCAGTGCTTTCGCTCTTCTCGTGAACGTGGATCATCTGACCAACCTTCACTCGAGCTGAAGGACGATCAAGGCGCATACCATCAACAAGAATGTGACGGTGAACAACCATCTGACGAGCCTGTGCGATTGTGCGTGCGAAACCTGCGCGGTGAACCAGTGCGTCAAGTCTCATCTCTAGGAGCTCAACTAGGTTTTCACCAGTTAGACCCTCGATGCGCTTAGCGTCGTTAAAAGTCTTGCGAAGCTGAGCTTCACGGATTCCGTACTGTGCGCGAAGACGCTGCTTTTCACGAAGACGGACAGCGAAGTCGCTATCGGTCTTACGTTTGGTGCGGCCATGCTGACCTGGAGCGTATGGACGCTTTTCCATGTACTTTGCGGCTTTAGGGGTTAGGGCGATGCCCAATGCACGAGACAAGCGAGTCTTGCTTCGTGTTCTAGTGGTTTTAGACACGTATTCCTTTCAAAGAATGCATAAGTTGAAATAAAGTTTGTGCCCGGTGCAGATCGGCTAAATGAAATGCACTCACCGTTTTACTGGAACTCAGCCATGAACATCAGTAAGGTCGGCAACCTGACAATACTAACGGTTTGCTGGCATATTTGCTAGCGGATCTAGCCTCTGGACCTAAGTCCAAGCAATCGCTTCAGCCGCTCTGCCAGCGTGGCTTCGTAGCCACTGGACTTTGGTAAGTAGTAAGAGCGCTCTTTTCCGTCCGTTGGCAGGTACAGCTGTTGGGAAAAGGTGCCTTCTAGATCGTGTGGGTATTCGTAGTCCTTGCCATCTCCCGCGAGTCCAGATGAGCGCAGATGCGCAGGTACTGCTGGCGTAAACCCTGAGCTGACATCAGCGAGGGCGGCGTTTATAGCCGAATAGGCACTATTGGATTTAGGCGCGAGCGCCAGGTATATCGTGCATGAAGCCAGCGGTATGCGACCTTCTGGCATTCCAATTTTAGCAACAACGCTCATAGTTGCATTAGCCAGCGAGAGTGCTGACGGGTCAGCTAGCCCAATGTCCTCTGCCGCGAGAATCACTAGTCTGCGGGCGATGAAACGAGGGTCTTCTCCCCCAACTAGCATCCGGGCAAGCCAATGTATCGCTGCGTCTGGGTCGCTACCACGAACAGATTTGATAAAGGCACTAATGATGTCGTAGTGCTGATCGCCTGTGGAGTCGTATCTGACCAAGGCAAGCGGCATGGCTGCCTCTACATCAGAAACATTTATTGCTACGCCTGCACTTTTACCAACTGCAATCGAGGCAGCTTCAAGAACGGTCAAGGCCTTTCGAGCATCCCCACCAGCACGTTTAGCGATAAGAGATACTGTTTCGCTTGTGGATGTGAACTTCGAGTTCAGTCCACGCTCATCGACTAGAGCCTTCTCAACAAGTCGGACAATGGAGTTCTCATCAAGTTCAACAAGCCTCAAGAGGCTGGTTCTAGATATGATGGCAGATGTAAGGGCATACAAAGGATTCTCGGTTGTTGCTCCTATGAGCACTATTTCGCCGTTTTCGACTGCTAGTAGCAAAGATTCCTGTTGCACCTTAGAGAACCTATGAATCTCATCGACGAAGACAACCGCAGGGCCCTTACCTGATCTGGAGTCCTCTCTTGAGAGCTCCATGGCCTCCCGTAAATCCTTAACCGTTGCATTTATCGCGCTGATCTCGATAAGTCGCCTAGTACTTGCAGTAGCCAACAATCTTGCAATCGTGGTCTTACCGGTTCCTGGTGGACCGTACAGCAGTAAGGAAGGCAGTGCCTGAAAAGGTGAAGGATTACCCAGGTAAGACGCTATAGGACCAGCTGGGTTAAGCGCATCCGGCTGGCCAAGGACATCCTCGATTCTGGTAGGTCTCATTCGAGCCGCCAAGGGTAAACCCACCGGGAAATCGAAAAGGCCTGAACTATTCACAGTTCAAGGTTAAACCATGTTAGAACTCGTCTAATATCATTATGAACGTTCAATCGGAGGCAAAATTGGCTAGCAGAAAAAGTAACGACATTCAGGCAGCGGCAAAGAAAAGCTTGAAAAGCTATGAGCAAAAGCAGAATGTCGTTGATCATCGCATCAAAGTGCGTGCGAAGGACAACAGGCTCGCAATTCTAGTTACAGCAGCAACATTTGTGGTTGCACTAGTAGCGCAGTATTCATACTTCGGATTCGGCCCAGGCGTCGCCAAAGACTTCTGCATTAACTTCACTCAAACCGCTCCACCTGCTGTTGATGGCACTCCAAAACCACTGCTCATTCCAGATGCTTCCATCTCAGAATGTCGCGAATGGACTGGAGTTATGACAGTTAATAAGTCCAACCTAGACATAAAGCTGGATGGCGAAGCAGCTCCACAAGCGGTTGCTAACTTTGTTGACCTAATCAGGAACGGTTTTTACACAGGTATCAGCTGTCACCGTCTAACCACATCTGGAATCTATGTTCTGCAGTGTGGTGATCCAAAGGGTGATGGATCTGGCGATCCAGGATACAAGTTCGGTCCGATAGAGAATGCACCTGTAGCCAAAGAAGGCGAGCAGCCGCTTTATAAGAAGGGCGTGCTAGCTATGGCTCGTCAATCAAATGGTCCAACAACCATGGGAAGCCAGTTCTTCATTGTTTATGAAGACTCGACTATTCCAAGTGACGCTGCCGGAGGTTATACAGTTTTCGGTGAAGTAACCGCTGGTCTATCTGGACTTGACCCGATTATCGAAGCGGGAGTCAAGGGTGGTTCCGGAGATGGTAACCCTAAGGTTCAGACAACCATAAACAACATTACGATTAACTAGTTCAATCAATCAGGGAGACCCAAGTGTCAACAATGCAAAACGAGATTAGCCGAATCGATGAGAGCGGTAACTTTTACGTTGTGGACGCTGGCATAGAAAGATTGATTGGCTCGCAACCAGCAATGACACTAGAAGCAGCACGAGCCTTTTACGTAAAGAAGTTCACAGACCTTGAAGCATCTGTTCGACTACTAGAGCAACGCGTAAAGGCTAAAGCAGATGCTAAGTCAATTCAGAAGTCGGCTCAAAAGCTTGTCGAAGAACTAGTTTCTCCAGCTGCCATCGGCGACATTCAATCTCTGCGAGACAGAGTAGGGGCTGTAACCAGCTCACTGACTGGTCTACTCGAAGAAGCAGCAGCGAAGCAGGCAGAACTTTCAGCCGAAGCCCTACTTGCTCGAGAAGCTCTGGTATCTGCCGCTGAAGAACTAGCAGCTAAGGATCCGCAGAAAGTCAACTACAAAACAGGTTCAGCAAAGATGCTGGAACTGTTCAACTCTTGGCAGACTCTGCAGAAATCTCCGGTGAAGGTATCAAAGTCTAAAGCAGATGCTCTTTGGCAAAGGTTCTCAAAGGCTCGCAACACCTTTGACTCGAATAAGCGCCAGTTCTTCTCAGCGCAGGACAGCTTGGTCAAGGCAAGCAAGAATGCGAAACTGGATCTCGTAACAAAAGCAGAAGCTCTTGTTGAAAAGGGTGCTGAAAGTACTTCAGCATACAAAGATCTTCTGTCTGCCTGGAAGGCTCTGCCTAAGACCAAGACAAAATCGGATGACACCCTTTGGGCCAAATTCAAGGCCGCCGGTGATGCGATCTACGCAGCTAAGTCAGAGAAGATGGCAGCCGATGACATTGAGTTCAAAGCAAACCTTGAGGTCAAGCTTGCGTTAGTTGACGAAGCAGAAAAGATTGACCCAAGTAAGGACTTGGCCGCTGCAAAAGCCGCACTTCAAAACATTCAAACTCGATGGGAGAAGGCAGGCAAGGTTCCTCGCGAGAGCATCAAGAAACTCGATGACCGCCTGAAGGCAGTTGAAACAAAGATCAAGAATGTTGAAGCCGAGATTTGGCGCAAGTCTGACCCTGCCACTGTTGATAGAACCAACTCAGTTAGGACTCAACTAGAGGCATCGATTGCGAAGCTTGAAGCAGATTTAGAGAAGGCTAAAGCGACCGGAGACTCAAAGAAGATTTCTGATGCCACTGAAGCTCTCGAAACCAAAAAGGCATGGTTAGCCGTAGTTATAGCTAATAGCTAAGAGTTACTAACTCGATAAACGTCATACACGTTGTTAATGTTGCGCACTGAGTTGATTAGACCTTCAAGAGCAGCGGGATTGCTCATTTCAAACACGAATCTGCTTAGGGCTACCCTGTCTGTTCTCGTGGAGACAGATGCAGAGAGAATGTTCACGTGGTTCTCACTCAATACCCTGGTTACGTCGCTGAGGAGACCTCCTCTGTCGAGAGCTTCAATCTGAATTTGTACCAGGAACAAACTCTTAGAGTTTGGTTCCCAGCTGACTTCGATAATGCGCTCAGGTTGATTCTTTAGCTCAACACAGTTGCTACAGTCTGCTCTGTGCACTGAAACACCTGATGCTCTCGTGATGAATCCAAGTATTGGATCCCCTGGTACCGGTGTGCAGCAACGAGCTAATTTACACATAACATCAGCATCACCACGCACAAGAATGCCAGAATCACCGGTTCTTACTCTGCTAGTAGAAGGTGCTTTAAGCGGAACTTCAAAGGCCGTTTCCTCGGCGTCCTCTTCAACAACTAAGGCAGATGACATCTTCTCCACCACTGACTGTGCTGAGATGTTGCCATCGCCAATGGCTGCGAATAGGTCAGATGGCTCAGCTAGGCGTAGATCGCTAGTTATCTTTAGCAGAATGTCAGTTGCCAGAGCCCGTTGCATAGGAACGCTTTGCTTGCGCAACGCCTTAGCTAGTGCGTCCTTACCTCGCTCGATAGCATCATCTTTGCGCTCTGCGGTAAACCAAGCTTTGATCTTGGACTTAGCTCTTTGAGACGCGACAAACTTGATCCAGTCCTGGCTCGGGTGCGCGTCAACAGACTTAGAAGTCAGAATCTCAACAACATCTCCTGAGTTCAGCGCAGTTTCTAGAGGAACCAGTCGACCATTTACCTTTGCCCCCATCGTGCGATGTCCGATCTCGGTATGCACAGCATAGGCAAAATCAACCGGGGTTGATCCCTTGGTAAGACCTATTACTCTCCCCTTCGGTGTAAAGGCGTAAACCTCTTTAGCTCCGATTTCAAAACGAAGAGCGTCTAGGAACTCACTTGGGTCAGCCGTCTCATGCTGCCAATCCGAAAGATGTTTCAACCAGACCAAGTCGTCTTCAGAGTTCTGAACTTCTTTATCACCAGGTTGTTTGTACTTCCAGTGAGCGGCAACACCATACTCAGCTCGGTTATGCATGTCCTGTGTACGAATTTGTATCTCCACTGGACGACCGTTAGGACCTATAACTGTGGTGTGCAAAGACTGATAGAGATTGAACTTAGGCATAGCTATGTAGTCTTTGAAACGACCTGGAACTGGATTCCAATGCGAGTGCACAGATCCAAGAATCGCGTAGCAGTCTCGAACCTCTGGCACAATTACGCGAATACCAACGAGGTCATAAATGTCATCAAACTCTCGTCCACCAACAACCATCTTCTGGTAAATGGAATAGTACTGTTTAGGCCTACCGGCAACTTTGCCCTTAATCTTGTTCTCTTTGAGATCGTCCTCTATCTCAGAAATAACCGACTCAATGAATTCATCTCGTTTCGGTGATCTCTGTCTTACGAGGTTCACAATCTCTTCATAAACTTTTGGATACAGCACCGAGAACGAGATATCTTCCAGTTCAATCTTGAAGGCACTGATACCAAGTCTGTGCGCAAGCGGTGCATAAATCTCAAGAGTCTCTTGAGCTTTCTGTTTAGCTTTAGCTTCGGGAACGAAACCCCAAGTCCTTGCGTTGTGTAACCTGTCTGCTAACTTGATCACCAAAACACGGATGTCTTTTGACATCGCGACAACCATTTTGCGGACACTTTCGGCTTGTGCATTGTCACCGAACTTGACCTTGTCGAGTTTAGTAACGCCATCGACGAGCATCGCAATCTCTTCACCGAAATCTGCTTGCAGCTGAGCCAGCGTGTATTCAGTATCCTCAACTGTGTCGTGCAGGAGAGCAGCTGCTAGTCCAGCTGGTCCAATACCTAAGTCTGCTAGGAGTTGGGCCACGGCAACCGGGTGGGTTATGTATGGGTCGCCACTTTGTCTGAGGTGCCCATCGTGTGCTTTAGCTGCAACAGCATAAGCTTTCTCGACCACTGAGAATTCAAGTTTTGGGTGCGAGCTTTTGGCCGACCTGAGCACTTCAGCAAGACCTGAGCCTTCAGCTGGTCTGGTAAATATTTTTGGCAGTCGAGATCTAAGAGCAGATAGTGCACCGCCACTAGATATGTCCGACATAAAGTCCTTCTTAGGTTGAATACATGCTAACTTGCGTTAGCGATAAACCCTAAGCTCTTTTCGCCATAATCTTTTTAGCTGCATTCGCGAACTTGGTCTCGCCTTCACGCATGTGCGAGTAAGAAGGAGCAGCGATGAAAATCGTGGAGTAGGTTCCCACAATGATTCCAACGAATAGAGCTAGAGAGATGTCCCTCAGCGTTCCTGCACCCAGCGCAACTGCGCCGATGAACAAAATAGCTGCAACTGGGAGTACACCTACCACAGAGGTGTTGATTGAACGAACTAATGTCTGGTTGATGGCCAAGTTGACTCGCTCAGCAAAGGTAGATGTCTCGCTAAACTCAGCCTCTTCAGTGTTCTCACGAATCTTGTCGAAAACCACCACGGTGTCGTAAAGCGAGTAACCAAGAATGGTAAGGAAACCTATAACCGCTGCTGGAGTAACCTCGAAACCTAGCGCACCATACAGGCCTGCGGTAAGAATAAGGTCGTGTGCCAAAGCCAACATCGCTGCCGCGCTCATCTTCAGTGTCCTAAAGTACAGAGCCATCAGAATTGCTGCGAACAGGATGAAGATTAAAAGACCCCAGATAGCTTTAGAGGTAATGTCTGCTCCCCAGTTTGGTCCGATGAAAGAGCTAGCTACGTTACTGTCCTTGACTTCGTATGCCTTAGCTAATGAAAGACGAACCTGCTCAGACTGATCATCGGTGAGGATTGGTGTCTGCACACGAATTGTGTTGTTACCAATCTTTGTGGTGTTAACCTGGGCATTAGGTATAACCGCGTGTACCGCGTCTTCAGCAATCAGAGTGCTGTCAACCTTGCTACCGGAGATCTTGTACTCAGAACCACCACGGAATTCGATTCCAAAGTTGAATCCACCGCGTGCAACAGGCAAAAGGATTGCGAGTATGACTGTCACTGCAGCAATAATGTAAAAGACTTTTCTTCGGCCAACGAAATCTATTGATCTCTCGCCGCTGTATAGCTGGTTTCCAAGTTCAGAAAATCGAGACATTAGTTACCCTCCTCTTTCTTTGTGCTTGAAACATCAACTGAAGCTTTACGTTCAGCGATTGTCTGTCTACGTTCTGCTTCCTTTGAAGCTTTGGCTGCCTTGCCGCTTGAAACAGTTGAAGCAACTCTAAATGTTCCTCTACCTGTGTAACCGTAAGATGCTGTGTCCTTAAGCTCAAGGCCGCTCCACTTGTGTCCTGAAGAGAAGAACTTGCTCTTGGTAAGGAGCCTGAAAGCCGGATAGGTAAATAGTGCTACCACCGTAAGGTCGATAAGAGTCGTCATACCCAGAGTGAAGGCAAAGCCCTTCACGTTACCTACGGTCAGTATGTAGAGAATTGCTGACGCTAGTAGGCTTACGGCTCCGGAAACCAAGATAGTTCTCTTTGCTCTATTCCATCCGCTCTCCACTGCTACCCAAAGAGGCTTGCCTTCTCGCAACTCATCTTTTACACGCTCGAAGTAAACGATGAACGAGTCGGCGGTGATACCAATACCCATGATCAAACCAGCGATACCTGATAGCGATAGTCGGTAGTCTGCGCGCCAAGTAAGTAAAGCAATCAGAATGTAGGTGATGATTCCTGCAACGACCAATGAACCGATTGTGATAACTGCGAGACCTCGGTACTGGAAGATTGAGTAGATAACAACAAGCAACAAACCAATCAATCCAGCCAGAAGACCAGCCGCTAGTTGCTCAGACCCCAATGTTGCTGAGATGTTCTCTTGCGACTGCACAGCAAATGAAATTGGAAGAGAACCGTACTTCAGCTGGTCAGCTAAGGACTTTGAACTTGCTTGGTCAAAGTTACCGGTGATCTGTGCGGAACCACCTGTGATAACAGCCTGCGTGGTAGGGGCTGTAATCACGTAACCATCAATGGTCACGGCAAAACGGTTCTGTGGTTCTGCTAGTGGAAACAGGCGCTGCGTGACCTTTGCAAACATGTCGCTGCCTGCTGTGTTGAAGTTTAGGTTAACCGCCCACTCGTTAGTTGCAACACCGTTAGACCCGGTCACAGTTCCAGCGTCAGCTCCAGATAGATCAATACCAGTGATTTCAACTGGTCCAAGGATGTACTTCTCTAGAAGAGATCTATCGCAAGTAACTAGTGGCTTATCTTCAGGGTCAATTTGACCTGGTTCGCGGAAAGTTTTGCTGCAATCAAGATTCTCATACTCTTTCTGCAATGCAGCTGAGACCTGATTCAAGTCACTTGGATTGGTTGGTTTAGCAGTCGATGTCTTTATCGGCTTAGAACCATCTTTACCGATCTCGGTCTTGCTACCTGCGGAAGCAGCTAATACAGCGCGGAACTCTAACTTTGCGGAACTCTTAATCAGGGCAAGGGTATTGCTATCTGGGATGCCTGGAATCGATACAACGATGTTGTTTCCTGAAGTGTTGATTTGAGCTTCGCTTACACCAGTGGAGTCAACACGCTGGCGAATAATCGAAACTGCCTGCTCAAGTTGTTCAGGGAGAACAGACTCACCTTGCTCAACAATTGGGGTGAGAATAATTTGTGTTC
>JBMOFL010000011.1:0-32050 GCA_049314335.1 Rhodoluna sp.
GCTGTAGTTCCACTCCAAGTTAGATGACCTAAGAAATCTTCTGGGTATTCAAACATTGCAGCAATCTGCTTTAGAACTTCACGCTCCATGGCTGTAGTGGCGGGGGATGCGTCAATTGAATGGTTGTTGGGATTCAGCATCATAGTTGCGAGGTAGGCAGCTACCGCCACAGGATGAGGTGCCTTTAGCATTTGAGCGGCGTAGTTCGGGTGGAAATATGGAAAGTTGTTCTCAAGACGATCGGTCAGTTCGCTGAGCACTGCTGAAACTTCTGATTGGGGTTTTATCAAACTTGGATGCTGTTCGAAAAATCCGTATGAGTCCTTTAGTTCTTCTATTGATTCAACGACTTGATTTATCAACGCAGGAAGGGACAGGTTATCGTTGGTGGCCACAGCTAACTCCTTTGTGAACTTGTGGTTCAAATATCAAATTGCCTTTTGAGCTAGTTCAATATTTATTTTTATTTGGTTTTACGCCTTGGTAGTGGTTTAGGAATTCTAAGTGGGCGAGGTTGCATACCTCTGGTGAAGACATAAAACCAGGTTCCTTTTTGCATTTTTGTTGTTGCACCCAGTTTTTCTTTGATTCTTGAGTCAATCATTTTGTGCATAACCGTAACTTCAATTGAAACAACCACAATTGCGATGATCATGACTAACGTGATGATGTTGTTTGCTGCCTGGGTCGTGAATGAAGTGACCAAAAGAAATAGCACCATTAGAGGCATCAAGCCTTCAATTAACGTATATCTTCCATCAATGATTTCTCGAGCGAGCTTGCGTTGAGGACCTCTGTCTCTTCCAAGAAGGTATTTTTCATCGCCAGCCATCATCGCTGCTCTTGCCTTTAGGCGTGCTTCGCGCTGTTGTATTCTGTCATTGGCACGTGATTCCTTAGAGCGATTGCCGACTAATGGCTTGAGGTTGGCTGCTTCACGCTCTTTGCGAGTAGGGGTTGCACGACCTTTTCCAGTGGTATTTGAACCTGCATCTTTTTTCTGGTCGCTCAAGTTATGTCCTTTGTTTTGTGGCTTAGGTGATTAAGATTACTCTCATGACATTCTCTCTAACTAAAGCAACTTCCCAAGCAATGACACCCAACGAGGACCTGTCCGCTAAGGTTCGTGACCAAGTTGATAAGGACTTCTCTCAGAGAGTAGCCACCCTGGGCAAACTCGTGCGCATACCGGGTATAGCTTGGGAGGCCTTCGATGAAGCCGATCTTGAGCGCAGTGCGGAAGCCGTTGCTGAATTGTTTAGAGAATCAGGAGTATTTGCAGAAGTTGAAATCAAGCGATCAATAGTCGACGGTAAGCCAGGCGCTCCCGCAGTGTTGGCCTCGAGACCGGCTAAAAATGGTCGCCCACATGTCCTTTTGTATGCCCACCACGATGTTCAGCCTCCAGGTGACGAATCTCAGTGGTTGACACCTGCATTTGAGCCAACCGCCAAAGACGGCAGAATCTACGGACGCGGTGCAGCTGACGACAAGGCTGGGGTAGTGGCTCACCTGACAGCTATTGAAACCCTAAAAGCTATTGCCGGAGAAGATTTTGACCTTGGTCTTTCCATCTTCATTGAAGGTGAAGAAGAAGCAGGATCTCGCACATTTAGGTCATTTTTGGACGAAAACAAGGACAAATTGGCTGCAGATGTGATTATCGTGGCTGATTCAATGAACTGGTCACCTGAGGTCCCAGCTCTAACCGTGAGCCTAAGAGGCCTTGTTTCTCAGGAATTCACCATCAGAACTATGGGACATGCGGTGCACTCTGGCATGTTTGGCGGAGCTATTCCGGATGCCATGCTCCCAATGGTCAAGGTTCTAGCCTCGCTTCACGATGACAAGGGAAATGTGGCCGTGAAGGGCCTAAAAACCTATAAATTCGAGGATTTGCCTTATACAGAAGCGAACCTGAGAGCTGACAGCAGTCTTTTGCCGGCAGTTAGCCAGATTGGCGATGGCGGCATTATGGAACGTGTTTGGGGTAAACCAGCCCTTACTATCATCGGAATTGACGTTCCGTCAGTGGCTATGTCCTCAAATACCCTTATCCCAGCTGCAGCAGCGAAGGTGAGCATGCGAATCGCTCCAGGGCAGGACCCAGATGAGGCTTTAGCTTTACTGAGGTCACACATCCAAGAAAACGTGCCTTTTGGGGCTGTTTTAGAGTTCGGCGAGATTGAGACTGGCAAGCCATTTATGGCAGAGACCTCGGGTTGGGCTCAGGAATTGGCTAAAAACAGCCTAGAAGCAGCATTTGGCAACCCAATGGTTGAGATAGGCATTGGCGGTTCTATACCGTTTATTGCGGATCTGACCGAGGTGTTTCCAAACGCCCAGATTCTTGTTACCGGTGTTGAAGATGCAGATTCAAGGGCTCACAGCCCAAATGAGTCGATCCACCTTGTTGGCTTGAAGAACGCAATGGTAGCTGAAGCTCTGTTTCTGCTAATTGGTAATGACTTGCAGTCTGAATAAGCCCTTATTTCACTCAAGCCTTAGAATAGAGACCAAGAGGAGCTATAAATGACTGAAACTTTGACCCACGGACTAGAAATTACCGAGGCCGCTAAGGCAGAACTTCGCAGACACATTGAATCTGCTGATGTCAGCGATCTCGCGGAAGGCGAAAAACTTCGACTTAGAGTCGAAATCAAAGTTGGTGGCTGTGCTGGCTTCCAATACTTGCCTTTCGTGCTTACCCCAGAGCTCCGTGAAGATGATCTAATCAAAGACTTCGACGGGGTAGAGGTAGTCGTTGATAGCATGACCGCTCCTTACATCACTGGAGCAACTTTTGACTTTGTAGATACTTTCCAAAAGAGGTCTTTCGAAATTGACAATCCAAACAGCCAGGGCAGTTGTGCCTGTGGCTCTTCGTTCAGCTAAACATTCAATTTCATCCGCACGACAGGTATTTATGTGGTGTTTTGGCAGTGAGCCAATCGATTAGTGGATAAACTTGTTTTATAACGAAACGATATTTAAGGATCGATTTTGCTTCCAAAAAGAAGACTCCGATGGGCCGCAGTACCTGTAATTGCCGTTCTTATGGCAACCCTGAGTGGCTGCTCCTCTTACGAAATTTCTAGAGCTTGGCTACCTGGAGTTGAGGGAGTCACAAATCACACAGAACGAATTGTTGATCTGTGGGTGGGGTCTTGGATAGTTCTTTACGCTGTGGGTTTGATTGCCTGGGGGCTAATGTTTTGGGCGATTATCGTTTATCGTCGCCGCAAGGGTGACGCAGAAATCCCACCACAGCTTCGATACAACATGCCGATTGAAGCTCTGTTTACAGTTATTCCTTTCATCCTCGTCATCGGCTTTTTTGCCCTTACAACTAGGGATATGGACATCATTGAGCGTCCAGTTGCCAGCGATTACCGAATTGAAGTTGTTGGAAAACAGTGGGCGTGGGACTTCAACTACACCAACGACAACGTTTATGACACTGGCATCCAGCTTCAGGAAGTAACTGAAGAAGCTGAGAAAGAGCTACCGACACTTTATTTACCGGTCAACAGAACAATTCAGTTTGATCTAGTTTCGCGCGATGTCATTCACTCCTTCTGGGTTATCGACTTCCTGTATAAGAAAGACGTTTTCCCTGGTCGAGTCAACAAAATGTACCTAACACCTCAGGTAATTGGCGACTACAAGGGTAAGTGTGCTGAATTGTGTGGTGAATTCCACTCCATGATGCTTTTCAACGTGAAGGTAGTTTCCCAAGAGGACTATGACGCTCGAATGGCAGAACTTGCAGCTATGGGTAACGTCGGCCAGCTAACCGCTGACCCTGATGACCCGAACAACATAAACAGGAATAACAATCTCCCTGGCGATAAACCTAAGAGTGAAGGCTAATCAGGATGAATTCAGTCAAGAAATCTAAGGGACGCATTGTTGTTGATTGGTTGACCACTACCGATCACAAGAAAATCGGTTACCTATACCTAATCACTTCATTTGTTTACTTCATGATTGCCGGTGTGATGGCTCTATTGATTAGAGCCCAGCTTGCTATGCCAGGTCTAACAATTGTTGAGACTAAAGAGCAATACAACCAACTCTTCACTATGCACGGCACAATCATGTTGTTGATGTTTGCAACTCCGTTGTTTGCTGGATTCGCGAACGTTCTAATGCCTGTTCAAATCGGTGCGCCAGACGTTGCCTTCCCGAGACTTAACGCAATTGCTTACTGGTTGTATTTCTTTGGTTCGTTCATTGCGGTAGCTGGATTCTTTACCCCACAAGGTGCCGCTTCTTTCGGTTGGTTTGCTTACGCACCACTATCGAGCACGACGTTCTCTCCTGGACTCGGGGGAGACCTATGGGTATTTGGCCTAGCACTTAGTGGTTTCGGAACAATTCTGGGTGGTGTGAACTTCATCACCACAATCATCACCATGCGTGCTCCTGGTATGACCATGTTCCGTATGCCTATCTTCACCTGGAACACTTTGGTTACCTCAATCTTGGTGATCATGGCTTTCCCACCTCTAGCAGCTGCGTTGTTTGCTTTGGGTGCGGATAGAAAGTTTGGCGGACACATTTTCGATCCAGCTAATGGTGGACCTATGTTGTGGCAGCACCTGTTCTGGTTCTTTGGTCACCCAGAGGTTTACATCCTGGCGTTGCCTTTCTTCGGAATTGTTTCCGAAATCTTCCCTGTGTTCAGTCGTAAACCAGTCTTTGGTTACAGAACACTGATTTACGCGACAATCGCAATTGCAGCCTTGTCTATGACCGTGTGGGCTCACCACATGTATGTCACAGGATCTGTACTTCTTGGATTCTTCGCCTTCACGACGATGCTGATTGCAGTTCCTACGGGTGTCAAAATATTCAACTGGATAGGAACGATGTGGCGAGGGTCGATAACCTTCGAAACTCCTATGCTATGGAGCTTAGGCTTCCTAACCACATTCATCTTCGGTGGTCTAACTGGTGTAATCCTTTCATCACCTGCTCTTGACTTCCACTTGAGTGATTCCTATTTCGTAGTAGCTCACTTCCACTACGTAGTGTTCGGAACAGTTGTGTTTGCAATGTTCGCCGGCTTCTATTTCTGGTGGCCTAAGTTCACAGGCAAAATGCTTAACGAACGTTTGGGTAAAATCCACTTCTGGTTGTTGTTCTTTGGTTTCCACATGACCTTCCTAATCCAACACTGGTTAGGTGTTGCGGGTATGCCACGTCGCTACTACACCTACCTTGAAGGTGATGGTTTCACCTGGATGAACCAAGTTTCAACTTTAGGTTCGCTATTGCTAGGTCTATCGATGATCCCATTCCTCTGGAACGTATGGGTAACTTACCGCAAGGGCGTAAAGGTTGAGATGAATGACCCTTGGGGCTTTGGTCGATCATTGGAGTGGGCAACTGCATCACCGCTTCCAAGACACAACTTCACTTCGATTCCAAGAATCAGATCAGAGTCGCCAGCATTCGATTTGAATCACCCTGAATACGCTTCACCAGATTCGAAACCGTCATCGGGAGGTAAGAACTAAATGAAGACCAACGTCGTTTTGTTTAACGTCCTAACAGCTTTCTTCCTTATCTCAGCTGCGGTATACGGTTACTGGTCATACATCAGCTATGGAGAGATAGAAGTAATCGGATTCTCAGCAATCGGGATGCTCGTATTCCTAACCGGTTTCATCGGTTTCTACTTGGCTAAGTCTGCAAAGAATTTTACCGGCCCTGAAGATATGCCAGACGCGAACATCGAAGACGGCGAAGCCGAGATGGGCTTCTTTGCACCATGGTCTTGGTGGCCTCTTATGCTTGGCCTAGGTTCAGCAGTGTGCTTTACATCCCTTGCGGTTGGTTGGTGGTTGTTCGCGATCGGTTTGCCGCTATCACTTCTTGCTCTAATCGGATTTGTATTCGAGCACTCAAGAGGACAGCACGCTCACTAAACCTTATAAGATTCATAAACCTGCCTGGGACTGATGCTCAGGCAGGTTTTCTATTTAGCAGGGGCTGTCTGATTCTCGGACAGAATTAATGACAAAGCAAAATCCCGCCCAAGTATTTGAGCGGGATTTTGTCTTTGAAGTTTTTACTTACCGGAGTCAATGGCCTTTTGAACTTGAGCTTCAAGTTCTGCATTGTGGTGAGCTGCTTCGGCTATCTCAGTTTGAGTTGCAGGAGTGATGCGGTCCTGGAAGTAGAACTTAGATAGCGCTGCACGTGCTCTCGCAGCAACAGTGATCTTTCCTTGAGCGTTTGGTCTAGCTAAGGTCGGCTTGTAATCCTTGTAGTCGACAAGCTTGTATAGATCGTAAGGATCTAGTGGCTCGTGAACCTCGATGTATTCACCGTGCGGAAGACGAACAATACGTCCAGATTCTCTTCCATGAATAGCAATCTCTTTGTCCTTGCGTTGTAGCGCTAGACAGACTCGCTTAGTTATGTAGAAGGCAGCGATAGGCAAGACGATCAACATTATCTGCATTGAAATCAGTACTTGGTTCAAGTTCATCTTGAAGTGAGTTGCTATCAAGTCGGTACTCGCACCTGCCCACAGAACAGCGTAGAAGGTCACACCTGCTGCACCAATTGCTGTGCGAGTAGGAGCGTTTCTAGGACGGTCTAGAGCGTGGTGTTCACGCTTGTCGCCGGTTACCCAGTTCTCTATGAACGGATAGATAGCTACCAGACCTAGGAAGACCAGACTGACAACTAACGGAAGAAGAATGTTCATTGAAACGGTGTAGTCACCAATCATGAACTCCATACCCGTTGGAGCAAGTCGAAGAGCACCATCTAACCAACCGATGTACCAGTCGGGTTGAGTTCCAGCTGAAACAGGGGATGGGTCGTAACCACCGTAGTTCCAGATTGGGTTGATAGTGAAGAAGGTTGAGATCACCATGATCACACCGAAAACGATGAAGAAGAATCCACCAGCCTTGGCAACGTAGACAGGCATCAGTGGGTAACCGACGATGTTGGTGTCTGACTTACCTGGACCTGAGTAGTGGGTGTGCTTGTGGATGATCAGCATGAATAGGTGAACAGCAAGGAATACAAGAATCAGAGCTGGAATCAACATGATGTGCAATGCGTACAAACGACCAATTACAACGTGGCCAGGGAATTCACCACCGAATAGGAGAGAAGAAATGTTTGTACCAATGAAAGGGACACCCTTGATCATTCCATCAATGATTCGCAGTCCGTTACCGGAAAGAAGGTCATCTGGAAGTGAATAACCGGTGAAACCGGCAGCCATTCCCAATACGAAAAGTACGAAACCGACAACCCAGTTCAATTCACGAGGCTTGCGGAATGCTCCGGTGAAGAAAACGCGAAGCATGTGTAGACCAGCAGCAGCAACAAACAACAATGCTGACCAGTGGTGCACTTGCCTCATCAACAATCCACCGCGCACTTCGAAGGTGATGTTCAAGCTAGTTTCGTATGCCTTCGACATTAGAGAATCTTTTAGGGGAGCGTAGACACCGTCGTAACGGACCATTGCCATTGAAGGGTCATAGAAGAATGTTAGGAAGGTTCCTGAGAGTAGAAGAACGAAGAAAGAATACATCGCAACTTCACCAAGCATGAATGACCAGTGGTCTGGGAATATCTTTCTACCGAATTCTTTAAGAATTCCAGCAACACCAACGCGCTCATCAACGTAGTTAGCAGTTCCAGCTAGGAAACCATTTTTCTTTGGTGCTTCCTTTACGATGCTCAACTCTTCACACTCCTATCCCAGAATGATGGACCTACAGGCTCTAAGAAATCACTTTGTGCGATTAGGTAACCTTCGCTGTCAACAGTGATTGGTAGTTGGGGGAGCGGGCGGGCGGCAGGGCCAAAAATAACTTTGCAACCGTTGACTAGATCGAAAGTTGACTGGTGGCATGGGCACAATAAGTGATGTGTTTGCTGTTCGTAAAGAGCAACTGGGCAACCTACGTGTGTACAAATCTTCGAGTAGGCAACGATACCTTGGTAGGACCAGTCCTTACGTTCTTCTGTTTCGTTGAGTTCACTTGGATCAACGCGAACAAGAAGAACAGCAGCCTTAGCTTTCTCTTCCAGATACTCTTTGTTCTCTGGGTTTAGTCCAGCTGGAATAACTTGGAAAACTGATCCGATGGTTACATCAGAAGCCTTGATTTCAATTCCTGTTGGGTCTTTAGCTAGGCGAGTGCCCTTTTTCCAGAAAGTGTGACGCAATGAATCTCCAGGGTTTGGACCTAGGTCAGCAAAAAGAATAATGCCCGGCAATGGGAAAAGAGCGAGAGATCCGTAAAGTGTTCTGCGAATTAGTTTTCTTCTGGTGAAACCAGATTCTTGGTTAGCAGCATTCAAGATTTCGATCGCAGCAGCACGCTTCTCATCAGATCCGCGAGTTAGGTGACGCTCTTCAGAAACCTCGTTGTCAGGCATTAGTGTCTTTGCCCAGTGCACGGCACCGATTCCAATGCCCATGAGTCCTAGAGTCATTCCAACACCTAGGTACAAGGTGTTCAAACGAACACTTGAGAGATCTTCTGAAAGTGGGAATGTGAAGTATGCCCAAAGAGCGAATGCACTTCCTAGCATCGACAGGACGAAAAGCAAAGACACCTGACGAACAGCTGCCTTCTCATGCTTCACGCTCTTATCGGTCATACGAACGCGGTGCGGTTCAAGACCTGGATCTTTTACTGCATCAAGATTCGCAACTCTAAGTCCGCCATCATATTCATGTTCTGAATTGATAGCAGAGCTTTGAAGCTCAACTTCCTTCGAGTTCTCAGTCAATTTAATCTTTCTTAACTAGTTGGACTTGGCGGCTAGCCAAACAGCGATTACGACAAGTAAACCAAGAAGACCTAGCCAAGCTAGAAGGCCTTCAGAAACTGGCCCAAGACTTCCAAGTTCCTCACCACCTACAGAATTGTTGTTCTGCAGGAAGGTCAGGTAGGTGATGATGTCGTTCTTTTGTTCAGGTGTGATATTTGCGTCGCTAAAAACTGGCATGTTTTGCGGACCAGTGATCATGGCCTCATAGATTGTCTTGGCAGATGATCCCATAAGGCCCGGTGCGTACTTACCCTGAGTTAGAGCACCACCAGCACCAGCTGCGTTGTGACACATTGCACAGTTGATTCTGAAAAGCTCTCCACCGGTTGAGGCGTTTCCGTTTGCTTGCAAGTATGCGGCGTCAGGAATTGAAGGCCCATCTGCAAGAGAACCGATGTAGGCGGCCATTGCATCAATTTCTTCAAGAGTGAATTGAACTGGCTTAACTTCAAGCTGAGGTCCACTCGCAGCTCCAGGCATACGACCAGTTGAAACTTGGAAATCTACTGAGGCTTCTCCAACACCAATGAGGCTTGGACCATTAGCTGTTCCTTCGGCATTCTTACCGTGACAAGATGAGCAGTTTGCAAGGAATATTTTTTTACCCAAATCAATTTGCTCTTGTGTTCGAACAACTTCACGATTAGGGGAGACAGAGGCGCTAACTGCCGTGTAACCAGTACCAACAACAAGAAGCCCCGCAAACATCACAATACCTAGAGCTCTAGGACTGCGACGCATTCCATTGATTTTGCTTCTAAGTCGTTTCATTCAGTGATTACGTTCTTTCTTCTCTGTTTATTTCAATACGTAGATGATTAGGAACAAGCCGATCCAAACCACATCGACAAAGTGCCAGTAGTAGGAGACGACGATTGCCGCGGTTGCTTCTTTGTGACCAAACTTCTTAGCGGCAAATGTTCTACCAATTACGAATAGGAATGCGATAAGTCCGCCAGTTACGTGTAAGGCGTGGAATCCGGTGGTCATGTAGAAAGCTGAGCCATAGGCATCGCTTGAAAGCGAAACGCCTTCGCTGATCAAAACTGCGTACTCCCAGACCTGGCCAGCCACGAAGACTGCTCCGAGCACGTAGCTGATCATGAACCATTCGACCATTCCCCATTTCATCGGGGACTTGCCAGTGGATCTAGGCTGCATGCGTTCTGCGGCGAAAACACCAAACTGGGCTGTGAAAGATGAAGCCACAAGAATCAGGGTGTTGATCAAGGCAAATGGGATGTTCAAGATTTCGGTGCCAACAGACCATATTTCAGGTGAATTGGCTCTCAAGCTGAAATACATGGCGAACAAAGCCGCAAAAAACATGACTTCACTGCCCAGCCATACGATAGTTCCCACCGAAGTGGCACTCGGGCGGTGTATTTGAGGTTGAGCTAGGGGAGTGCTGGACATGACTTAATCCTACCTGAGCAAATCGTTATAAATGCGTTGTTTTGGCACTAGTCGGGCAGATTTTGCCTGAATTAATGCCATCGTCCATCGCTAAACTTGTGGACATGAATGCAGAACTCACCTGGCCCAATATTCTCGAGACACTTCAAGCGAAGCAAGATCTTGATAGAGCTCAAGCGGTGTGGTCAATGCAGCAAATCATGGCAGGCACTGCCACCGAAGAACAGATGGAACAATTCCTTTTGACTCTCAGAGCCAAGGGTGAAGATGTCATCGAACTTTCTGGTTTCGTTGATGTGATGCTTGATAACGCACTCAGCATTCCGGTGTCCAACGATGCAATTGACATTGTTGGAACTGGGGGAGATCAGCTTGGCACAGTGAACATTTCTTCGATGGCAGCCATAGTTGCTGCAGCCTGTGGTTTTCCAGTATTGAAACACGGCAGCCGTTCTGCCTCTGGCAAGACTGGCTCTTCAGAGATGCTCGAGGCCTTAGGGGTAAGGCTTGACCTCACACCCGAACAATTAGCTGAGGTCTTCAAGAAAGCTGGAATAACTTTTTTCTTCGCTCCAATGTTCCATCCTTCCCTCAAAAACGTGGGCCCAACCCGGAAGAAGCTGGGGATCCCAACCACATTCAACCTCCTAGGACCTCTGGCTAACCCTGCCCAGCCTGTTGCCACGGCATTAGGAGTAGCCAATGAGGTTATGGCCCCACTTTTAGCTGGCGAAATGGCTTCGAGGGGCAGAACAGCCTTAGTTTTCAGAGGTTCAGACGGCTTGGATGAACTCACAACAACTGGGAACAGCAGAATCTGGGTGGTTTTTGGAGGGCAAGTTACCGAACATGCCTTCAATCCAGAGGATCTGGGCATTCGCAAGGCTTCGGTTGAGCAGCTTTTAGGCGGAGATGCAGTGGAGAACGCAGCCACAGCAAGAGGCATATTCGGCGAAAACATAAAATTCAAGGGGGATAGGCAAGCAATCCAGGACATCGTGGCCTTGAATGCAGCTGCCGGAATGGCTTCCTACGAACTGAGCAAACTGATTGACATTTCTGAGTTCAACTTATTGAGATCACTCGAAAAGAACTACGACCTGGCAAAACTAGCAATCGCAGATGGAACAGCTTTGGCTAAGTTGAACCAGTGGGTTGATTTGAGCAAATCCGCTGGGGAGTAGTCTTCTAGGCCAGATAAACATTACTTGACATAATGTTCATTATCGGTGTTATATCCACAAGTGGCTCTAAACCCCAAACCTAACCCTCAGCCAATCCCTGAGATCATGTGGAGCTAATGCTTCTTCACTGGCCAACAGTTCGTCGATTGTCCACCAACGATATTCCAAAACATCTCGGTGTTCGTCCTGAGTAAAGCCAGATGTGTCTGGTTCAAAGTTTGCAACTTGATGTTCGTAAATTGTGTCCTTGTAGGTGTGATAACTGAATCCGTCTGCCCAGTCCCAACGTCCTGAAGCCACCAGGACAGGATCTCCCAGAACCTCTGGGTCAATGTTCAACCCAGTTTCCTCCATAAGCTCTCTGACAGCTGTCTGCAGGGTGGTTTCCCCTTGGTCCATCCCACCACCAGGTGTGAGCCATCTTGGCGGCAAGCCAACCTCGGGATCGAAGTGTGTTTTTAGCAGAAATATACGATTTTGCTCGTCTATGAGCATCACACGAGCTGTTTCTCGATGTTTCATGTGCTTTTTGTCGGTCATTTTGGGGTTTTCACTCCATTTGAGTCACTTTTTGGGTCAAACCCGAACCATTTCATGGTCATTTGCATCAAAGTTCCAATGGAAATAGCAAATAGGGCAGTACCTATCCCCACAGTTCCTCCCAGAAGCCAACCTGTGATAAGGACTACCGACTCCCCTATGGTTCTGATAACCCAGAAAGGCCAACCACTAACTCTGGTCAAACCAACCATCAAGCCATCTCTGGGACCTGCTCCAAGGTTTGCCGAGATGTATAAACCTGATCCAATGGCAACAGCGATCAAACCAATAATCATCCAAACTAGATTGGCAAACCAACCCGAGAGCTCCGGCATTAGCGGCTTGCTCAAATCGGCAAAAGGTCCAATCAGGATGGCATTTATCACGGTACCGATGCCTGGCTGTTGCTTGATAGGTATCCACATCAACAGAACTATTCCCGAGATCACAACTGCACAGGTACCAAATGACCAGCCTGTTTGCACTTGTAAACCTTGAGATAAAACATCCCAAGGTGGCACACCTAAACCGGTGTGGATCATCATCGCTAAACCTAGGCCCACCAGATACAACCCCAGAAGCAATCTGCCAATAGGTTTGATACCGAGGTTCACGAGAGAATTTTTCACAACGCTAGCCTACCTTTGCCCATTCCAGGAGGAATCAATGCAAGCGCACGAATACTTCAATGCCGAAAGACCAGTAGTTCTCGCTCATCGAGGTGGCACTTCTAGCACGGAGAACACCCTAGAAACTTTTCGTGACGCCATAAGATTTGGTGTTTTCAGCATTGAAACAGATGTCAGAACCACCAAAGACGGTGTTGCGATTCTTTTTCATGACGCAGATCTCAATCGAGTGGCAAACATCGACAAGACAATAACTGAAACTATGTTTGCTGAGATTCAGAAAATCAATCTAGTCGGGGGTGGAAAAGTACCGACCCTTGTTCAAGCTTTAACCGCTCTCACCCAAGCCCGTTTCAATTTGGACATCAAAGACGAGAACTCAGTCCAAACTGCAGCAGCTGCTATTGAACTCACGAAATCTCATAACCGGGTACTAGTTTCCAGCTTCAGTGAAAAAAGACGACTAGATACGTTGAAGCTTCTCACTAAACCAGTTGCCACATCGGCAAGTGCCACCATCGTGATCCAATTGTGGTTGCTTCACATCTTCAGACTTCCTAAGATTCTTTTCACAAAAAAGCTCAAAGGGATAGGAGCTTTGCAAATACCTCGCTCGATGTATGGAATAAAACTTGATTCAAAGAGTTTTATCCGTAAGGTAAGAGCCACAAACACAGAGATTCACTACTGGACCATAAACAATCCACAAGAAATGTTAGAACTCACTGCGCGAGGTGCAACTGGGATAGTCTCTGATGTGTCAGAGTTAGCAGTTCAAACACTGAGAAAAGCCTGAGTTCGGGAAGTAATCGTTAAGTTCTTCGCTTATCTTCTACGTAACACACTTGCTACAAAAAGAGATTAAGGAAGAAACAAATGGCTCAACAATCAATGCGTGGGATTCGACTAGGTTCAGAGAGCTTCGAAACTGCAGCTGGAGTGAGCCTCTCCCCTAGAAACACTCACCAGTATCGCTGTGCGAAAGAACACATTTCAGAGGTGATCTTCGCTCAGGAAGCAGAAGTGCCAGCAGCATGGAGTTGCAAATCTTGCTCACTCGAAGCTGCTTTACTTGACGGTGAAGGTAAGCAGGCGTTCGAAACAGAACTACCTAAAGCTCCTAGAACCCATTATGAGATGTTGCTAGAACGCAGAACTCGCGTTGAGTTAGAAGAAATCCTTGGCGAACGTTTGGATGAATTGAAAGCCAGACGATCAAGAGGTCAGGCAGACGCAACTAACAACTAGTTATTTGCGAAGAAAGATTCTTTTGAATCCGAATTTCGTCATGAGCATGAGTGCTTCTACAACAATGTTCCCACTCATCTTGGACTCCCCTATTTCACGCTCAACAAAAGTGATCGGCACTTCGGCCGTCCTGCCACCCAACTGGATAGTTCTATAAGCCATCTCAATTTGGAATGAGTATCCCCTGGCGTTAATGGTTGCCAGATCCATTTCCTGAAGAAAGCTTGATCTGAAAACTCTAAATCCGGCTGTCATGTCATTCAGTTTTGAACCCAGCATGATCTTGGCGTAAATGTTGCCCCCTCGCGAGAGCCACTGCCTGTGGAGCGGCCAGTTTTGAGTCTTACCGCCTCGAACATAGCGAGAGCCGATAACCAAGTCGTTGTCTTGGCAAATAGCTAACAACTTAGTCAAATCCTCAGCTCTATGGCTACCATCTGCATCCATTTCGACAACGAAATCGAAATCCATACCAAACGCATAGTTGAATCCAGCGATGTATGCAGCGCCTAAACCTTGTTTGTCTTTTCTGTGTAGAACGCTTATGCGTTTATCTTTGGCCGCAAGCTGTTCCGCAAGCTGTCCTGTGCCATCAGGGCTGCCATCATCAACCACCAAGAGTGAAACATTTGGGTTGAACTTGAACAGTTCGCTAGTAGCGCGCTCTATGTTGCCAGCCTCGTTGAAGGTGGGCATGATTACTAAAACCTTCAAGAACGCTTCGCTTTCAATCTTCTTACAGTCAAACCAATCACAGCGATTGGGAAAAGCAATAGTGCAATAGCAAAGGAAGTTGGTTCAACGTATCTTCCAAACCTAACAGCCGGAGTTATCTCGTCTCTAAGAGCAATCTCTTCAACCATTGCACCTGGTTTGAATGATTCCAATTCTTGTATCACAGATCCATCCGCTGCATAGATACCCGAAAGTCCAACTGTGGAAATGGCGACTACTGTACGTCCAGTTTCTATAGCACGCATGCGTGAAACAGCTGCTTGTTGAACTCCCTGTTCACTCTTACCAAAGTCGGAACTGTTTGTTTGAACCATGAGTGCTTGAGCACCTTCATTGACAAGGTCATAACCCAAATAGTCAAAGGTGACTTCGAAGCAAATTAGTGAGCCGACCTTGACCCCGTTAGGGAGATCGAATATTCCATCTCTGGTTCCAAAACTCATATCCCAACCAATTAGACCAATCAGGTCTGGTGCAAGTGCCATAAAGAATTCACGATTCGGCACATACTCGCCGAATGGGACCGGACGTTTCTTCTGATACGTATCAGCAAGCCCTTTTTCTGGAACCCAGAGATCGACCTCGTTGTAGAAATCACTTCCTCTGAATGTTTTATTGCCAAACAAAAGTGGGGCTTTCAGTTCTTCGTCAACAAATTTAGATATTTTTTGAGCAGGTTCAACCATGGTGGTTGGATCTAAGTCAGCTGAGTTTTCAGGCCAGACCATTAGATCCAGGTCAGCTGCTTCTGGCTTTGTGACCACCTCTTTAGCAACATCGAGGTGCTTATCGAGAATAGACCCAGGTGGATTCACTGCGAAGAGACCAGCATTCGCATTTCCTTGAACTGCAGCTACCTTCAGAGTTCCAGCAGTTCCTGATGCGTCCAAAACAATGAGACCTGGGATTCCCAAGACCAGCAAGGATGCAACACCGGTTGGCATGAAGCTAATCCAGCGTCTATACAGACCTGACCCCTGTGGTTGTGCCTCGACAAACTTGATTGCAAAGAGTGCGGAAAGGAAAACAATTAGCCAAGTCAAGCCTGCGATGTCTATGTAGTAAACCCAACGAGCGATCCAAGTGTCAACAAGTGAGAGACCTGCTCTAGCCCAAGGCATCCCTCCAAATGGAAATACCCCAGCCCAGTATTCACGAGCTGTGAATACTGCACCTAGAGCCAATGCGATTACAAACGGTGCAGATCTACCCATATTCAAAGTTCTAAGCCAACGCCAGACAACTGCTGCCACTGCTGTTGCCAACCCAATCATGAGCCCTTGAAGCAATGAAAGTGCGAACCATGGCACTGGACCTAGATAAGTTGTCAGCCATTTAGTGACAAGTCCAAAGAATGCAAAGCCAGCGAAAAACCCCACAAAGAATGATTTGAAGAAACCAAGTTGTCGTATCGCCAAGAGAAGTAGGAAATACCCTAGGAAGATTCCCGGCCAGAAGTTGAATGCCGGAAAACTAAGTGCAATGAACAATCCGCCAACTACACCAACGGCGGCTCTCCCCCAGAATGAGCTGGAAGATCTAAGCCAAAAAGCTAAAGATTTAACCATTGTCTAAGCGTAATAGGAATAAGCGACAATTCCTCGTTTGATTTGGTCAATTGATGACTGGGCAGTTGCTGATAGTTCGTCGGGATTTACCTTGGAAATCTGCTCAAGTAAATCAATGGTTTGTTTGCACCACCTGATGAAATCGCCTGCCAACATACCGGTTTGCTTGAGCACTGAGTCAAGTTTGGAACCGGTGGCCCAACGGTGCATCTGAAGAGCCATGGCAGAGTCGGGCTCAGTGGAAAGCGGCAAATTATGTGCCTTAGCAAGCGCTTGAAGGTCATCCCAGACTTCTAAAGTTTCATTGAAGACCGCTACAAACTCTCCCTTAGGCATCTTTGGAGTCAAACTGTCATCGTCTCGTCTTGCTTCATAAACAAGTGAAGCCGCAATAGCTGCAAGAGTCTGAGCATCGACATGATGCCAAACACGTCTGCCGATACATTCCGCAACCAAGAGATCGCGTTCACCATAAATCTTCGAAAGCTTTTGACCGGTTTCTGTTATCTCAAGGTCACCGTCAACTTCTGTAACGTACTCAAGTTCAATCAGGACTTCAGTGATACGGTCGAATGTCTTTGCCACCTGATTTGTTCTAGATTCAATCTGCTTGATGATGGCAGATGTTTCTCTTTCTAGTTTGTACCAACGCTCACCCCAACGCGAGTGTGCTTCTCGATCAGGACAGGCGTGACACGGATGTGAACGTAGCTCTCGCTTGAGGTTAGTAACTCTAATTTCAAGCTGCCTCATGCCTTTGGTTTGTCTGAGGTCATTCCTTCTAGCTTGTCTCCCGGACTGAGCAATCTCACGTTCCAAATCACTGACTTGTCGGCGCAATGTGGCGTACTCTCTAAAGTCTCCAACGTGACACTTCATAGACTCTTCGTAGCCATCTAAGGATGCTTGCTTTTCTCTGATTCCTCGGGCCAGACCAACTACAGATCTATCTGCTTGGAACTGAGCGAAAGAGGTTTCTAAAACTTCTCTAGATCTTCTTTGTCCAAACGCCTCAATCAGGTTCACTGCCATATTGAATGTTGGCCGGAATGAAGATATCAGTGGGTAAGTTCGCTTAGAAGCTAACCCAGCCACATAAGTTGGATCAAGGTTCGCTGCCCACTGAATGACCGAGTGACCCTCGATGTCAATTCCACGCCGACCAGCCCTACCAGTGAGTTGGGTGTATTCACCTGGCGTGATTTGCACCCTTCCTTCACCGTTGAACTTATCCAAACGATCTAGGACCACTGTTCGAGCAGGCATATTGATACCTAGAGCAAGTGTTTCAGTTGCAAATACAACCTTCACCAACTTGCGTAGGAAAAGCTCTTCAACAACTTCTTTGAACGCGGGCAGTAATCCCGCATGGTGAGCAGCAACGCCACGTTCCAAAGCACTTAGCCATTCAAAGTACCCAAGTGCAGCCAAATCTTCATCGGCAATACTTCCGCACTTCTCTTCGGCTATGCGCCTAATGATTTGCTTATCTTCAGGCTTAGTAAGACGAATGCCAGAAGCTAAAACAGATTGAACGGCGGCTTCACAACCTGCTCTTGAGAAGATAAAGAAAATAGCTGGCAGCAGATCAGCTTCGTCAAGTAAATCAATGATCTCCGGCTTGCTAGCTTTATAAATGCGCCCCATGTTTCGGTCAGGGAAACCAGTGTGACCGCGTCTACCTCGAATAGGTCTATCAGTTGGTTGGCGCAATTTATTGGCATGTCTTTGCACTAGATCGACATTTACCCTTAATTCCTTATCAGAGTCATCGAACAGCGGAATAAGTTCATCACCAAACAAGACGTGCTGGTTCAATGGCACTGGTCTAACTTCAGAGACAATCACTGTGGTGCCACCTTGTACTTCATCAAGCCAGGCACCAAACTCTTCCGCGTTTGACACAGTTGCACTTAGCGAAACAACCTTCACATCTTTAGGTAAGTGCAGAATAACTTCTTCCCACACCGCTCCCCTAAAACGATCAGCTAGATAATGAACTTCGTCCATGACCACGTAGCCAAGGCTGATCAAAGAATTAGAGTTCGCATAAATCATGTTCCGTAGAACTTCAGTAGTCATCACAAGTATCTGCGCATCAGAGTTAATGTTGGTGTCTCCGGTTAGTAAGCCAACACGTTCAGTGCCATAGCGAGCTTTGAGCTCTGAATACTTTTGATTGCTAAGAGCTTTGATTGGTGTGGTGTAGAAAACCTTTAGATCTTGTTCAACTGCTAGGTGGATGGCAAATTCACCCACAATTGTTTTACCTGCACCGGTAGGAGCTGCCACCAGAACTCCCTGACCTTCAGCTAGGGCCTGGCAGGATTTCTCTTGAAACTCATCCAGCGGGAACTTGATAAGGTTGCGAAAACTTTCAAAACTCGGATGAGGCTTACTCTTCTTGGCTTTGGCGAATCTCTCGGCAGGAGTTAATTCTTGCTCCATCAGGAGATGTCTTCAGGCTTGTAGTTGGCTGCCAGATCCTCAGATTCCAAAGCGTTCTTGGATCTGTTGGCACGACGTTTGTCATTAGCCAGAGCTATAGCAGCCGACAGGTAATAGAAAACAAGAAGTGGAATCATCAGCAAGAACATTGAGATTGGATCTGACACCGGAGTAGCTAACGCTCCGATGAGTGAGATTAGGAAGACAGCGGGACGCCAACCCTTCAAGATGCTTCTTCCACTTAGTGTGCCAATAGCGTTTAGTAGCACAAGGATTACTGGCAACACGAAAGCTAAACCGAATACCAACAGCACCCGAACAGTAAACAGAACATATTCAGAAGCATTGATTACGTTGGAGCTTCCTTCTGGTGTGAAACCAAGAAGTGAACGAACGAAACCAGGAAAGAGCCACCAACCAAAATACGCTCCACCTAGAAAGAGTGGTGTACTGGTTAGAGCAAAGACGATTGTGTATTTACGTTCGCGCTTTTTGAATGCGGGGGCAACAAAAGCCCAGACTTGATACAGCCAAAAAGGGCTAGTGATAAACACTCCGATGAAAAATGCCACCTGAAAATGCAAATCAAACGCTGAAACAACAGAACCAAAGTTCACAGTTGCATTGACGTTTTCTTCTTGAGCAACTCTGATGATTGGTTTTTGAAGCTCAGCAAAAACGTAATCGAATAGCTGCCAACCGGCTAATGTGCCGGCGAGTATGGCAAACGCTGATCGAAAAAGTCTTTTTCGTGCTTCACGGAGGTGCCCCGAGAGCTTCATCCTCTTATCGGGGTTGCGGCGAAGAGCCATTAGTCGTTTTTAGGTTGTTCTTTCTCAGAACTAGCCTTCTTGTCCTCATCGCGCTCGTCGCCTAGCTGCTTCATTTCCTTACGGAAAATACGCATTGATTCACCGAGGCTCTTAGCAAAAGTAGGAAGCTTTGGAGCACCCCAAATGATGAGAACAACAAGGATGATGAAACCTAAGTGCCAACCTTCTAAACGCATAAATCAAACCTTATCTATCACTGTTACTGTGTTTTGAATCCGTGTTCTCAAGCCTACGCTGTCTGTCTAATCTCGAGCGCTTGAGAGCACTTATTTCAATCTTAAGGGTTTTTGACTTCTGGGTGATTGGGTCCAGAGACCTGTTTATCCTGACCGCAGAAGCCTTGAGCCGAAGAGCGACGTAAACCAAAGCTCCAATGACCAATAGGGCCAAAATGCCATAGACATAAAGCAGAGTCTCGCCCATTACTCGGCATCCTTAGGTGTTGTCGATGTGCGCTCACCTAAGGCGTTCAGAGCAAAATCTCGCACGCTTTGACGGGCTACCTCAGGTGAAATGACCCGTGCCGCTCCCCCAAACCTGGCGATAACTCGGCCGAGGTTTCTTACATCTCCAACGTTGATCTTGAATCGCTTAACCGTTTTGGTTACTGATTCTGGCTCTTCAACAGGCTTGAAATCAAAGATAAGTGAATAGGCTTCAGGGTCAACTTCCAAGGTAACGACTGTGTCTGTGTCATTGGCTGTATAAATATCTTCAACGAGTTCAGCGCTGAGAGCTTCCTGACTAATCGCTGAAGTAGTTGGTTTGGCATTTCTCATTCGATCCAATCGGAACGAACGAACAGCTTGATTGGTAGGACACCAAGCCCTTAGGTAAATGACTTCACCCTGAGAATCAATTCTTAGAGGCTCTAGTAACCGATTAAGGGTTGTTTCCCCTCTCAGGTTTAGATAATCACAGGTGATGGTTACTCCACTAGACATGGCTTCACGAATTGCCACCAAGTCGGAGTCTCGCTTACCGTTATCAATGAGCACAGTGTTTCTTTTGCCCGGCTCATGCTCCAGAGCTAGAATCCTCTGCAGTTCTTCAATTTCACTGTTATCAACTAAACCAGGCAAAGAGCCAAGGTATACCAACCCAGCGGCTATAGCAGATGCTTGACGGGATGATAGCCTAGGTACCTCATCAACTGCCTTACTGAAGGTGTATCTGATCGAAACGAAGCCGTCTTTTAGGTCATCGTAGTTGACTTGGTAAGAGCCATCCTGATTGGACTTCATCAGGTCCGTGTAACTGATCATCTTTACAGCTTTAACTATCTCTTTCTTTGAAACTTTAAAGTGATCTACTAACTCGTCAACGGTGTATTCCTCACCGTCAACTAGGAGTCCTGTAAGAGCAAGCATGAGGTTGAAGCGGTCAGTGTCATCGAGCTTTATTTCATCAGGCATGAAGATCAGCTACCTTTCTGAAACCAGCAGCAACTAAATCTGCTAGCTGCTTAGGTTCAACGACTTCAATCTGATCCGCATACTCACGCAGTTGCTCAGCTAAGACATAAACATCGAAGTAGTTCAAACGATGCAGATTATCTTTTCTGTTCGCAACTAAATCGAGTTCGTATCTAAACCAGGCCTCGGTATCAGGAGTGATCTTCAAAACAGCTTCTTGGCCTTTAGCATGCTCAGTAAGCGAAGCTATCCCGCTCTCAACGAGAGCCTGCTCAGGGGCCTGGAAAGTTCTAAGTTCTTTGCCATCTTTGGCCTGTGTTACCGGACTTACGATTCTACGAAGCATGAAGTTTCTCGGCTCGTTTCTAAATTCGTCAAAACCTAGCACCAGCCACTGCCCCTCAATTTGACGAAGAATCCAAGGCTGCAAAACACGCGTTGTTATCTCCCCTGATTCAGGGTTTCTGTAATCGAAATTCACAACCTGAGACTCTGCGATCGCAAAATCGAGGTCCTTGAAGGATGGCTCGAAGGTGTGAATTTTAGGAGAGATACCGATGATGTCTGATGACTGACCAACTACACCTAAAGCTCGAAGCTTGGTGATACCTCGGCTGGCTTCAGTTGAAAGAGATCCACCGGCCCAAGCCTGAGCAGCAAGATTCAGTAGTGCAAGTTGTTTCGGAGTCAGCTTGATGTTCTCAGGCCAAGAGAAGCTATCACGTCTTATCTTGTATACCGATGCTTGGTTGTTCTCATCTTCATGAGCAGGTATTTCAGTTTCAATTCTGATTCCAACATCGCGGAGAGATTCTTTATCCCTTTCGAACTTACGTTCCAAGGTCGAATTGTTTCCACCCTCTTTGTATTCGGTGTCATAACCACGAACCGTTTGAAGAATAGCCTTCTTAGTCAAACCTTCAGTTGCATAAAGAAGTGTGCAGGTCAGATTAAACAGACGCTCAGGTTTTCCGAGGTCAAAATCATCATCTGCTTTTGAAGACATGGAGTTCTTTTGAGCTACCTGTTGATACCTAGAACATCAATTACGAAGATAAGAGTTGAATTAGCAGGAATTGCTCCCTGCGCGTTTTCACCGTAAGCGTCCTCTGGAGGCATAGAAGTAATAATCTGTGAACCAACGGTTGCACCTTCAAGGGCCTTGACAAAGCCCTTGATGAGGCTTGACTCGTTCAGAGTGAACGTTGCTGGGCTGATTGGTGTCTGAGCATCGCGTTGAATCCATGAAGAATCGAATGGTTCACCAATCGTGTCAGACCAAACCCAACCTGTGTAGTGGACGGTTATGGAATCGCCAATTTTTACCTTCTCACCCTTACCAGTGATAAGAGTTGACTTCTTGAATTCTTTAGGAGCTGCAAAAGTAGGCTGAAGTATGCCTGGCTGCTTGGTCTTCGGGGCAAGCACAACTGTTGGTAAACCAGCCTCAGGTGTATTCGCAGAGCCATTAGCGTGAGGGAGGTAAACCTTTCTAAGTTCTAGAACGAATAGTGAACCTTCTGGATCAGCATCAGATGATGGAAGAGCGAATGCGACAACAGATCCTTGTTTGACTCCACTCAGAGAATCGCAGTAAGCCTTTGTGTCTGTGGAGTTGAAAACCTGTGAAACAGAGTCAGTTCCGTCAAACTTGTTGGCAGCCAGTTGATTACCTGAAGTCGCAGAGAAAACCACATAGTCAATAGTCACTAATTCATTGCCGGTGAAGGTTGGGCCATTGCCTTCACGAATCACCTTGGTTTGTGGGCTCTTGATGTTAGCCAGTGCAGATTTGACGGTTCCACCTGGAACGGCAGTTGGGAAGTCAACTGTTGGAACGGTGTTGGCCGCAAGTGTTACCTGCACTGCGTCAATTTCAGCGCCACCCTTGTATGTTTCACAGGCCTTGGCGAGACCATCAAATGCCTGAATTTCTGGGGTTGCCGAGGAAGAACATCCGGCTAGTGTGATTGCTAAAACTGATGTGATTAGTACAGCGCTAATTCTTGGCACGGATGGCTACTTTCTATGGATTTTTTCTAGTTTACTCGGCGTTTTCGTCAAATCCTCTGAGGGTGGCCTCAGCCGAATTCTGAGCGGCCCGCAAAGATTTTCTGAGCTTTTTCTCGCTGATGGATCGCTCTCCCACGTGCTCAGGATTCCAAATAGCAATGTCCTCATCCTCAAACTCCGGTTTGTTGCGTCTACTGAAGCTTGGCAGCGCTGTTCCAGGTGCTAGACGTCTAGCGGTGAGTATGAACCCGGTGTGTCCTCCCATTCTGTGTTCTGGCCGAACGGCAAGGCCCTGCAGGTGCCAACCCCTGACCAGCGACTCGAAGGCTTCCGGCTCGGCATAAAGCTCGCTTGTTCTAATTTCCTCAGCAACTCGGGATAACTGGGTTACGGTGGCAACGTAGCAAATGACCACTCCACCTGGGGCTAAAGCTTTTGAGACCTGCTCGATGCACTCCCATGGCGCGAGCATATCTAAAACAACTCGGTCTGCTGAACCTGGTTCAACGTAGTTACCGAGTTCAATTTCAAGACTGCCAATTCGAATATCCCAGTTCGTTGGTTGATAACCGAAGTGTGTGCTCACATTTGCCTGAGCTATTTCAGCGAACTCACTTCTTCTTTCGAATGAAGTTAGGTGACCTTCAGCACCTATGGCCCTGAGTAGATACATGCTCAAAGCTCCTGAGCCAACACCAGCTTCAACAACTCGTGCACCTGGGAAAATATCTCCCATCGTGACGATGCTTGCGGCATCCTTTGGATAGACAATCGCTGCACCCCTAGGCATTGACAAGACAAAGTCAGTAAGCAGAGGCCTCAGCGCTAGATACTCCACGCCTGCTTGATTAGAGATAACTGAACCATCTGGTTTGCCAATGATCTCATCGTGCATGATGTCGCCGCGGTGAGTTCCAAATCTTGCACCGGTAACCAAGGTGATTGTGTTCAACCTGCCCTTGGGTCCAGTTAGTTGAACTCTTTCACCTGCGACAAAAGGACCGCGATGCTTTCTTGGCTTGTCGCTCATCTAATTAGCTTTCTCAGTTGCTTGTAAGTTACGCCTTCAAGGGTAGGCCAAAGAATGCGGCCAGCTTTTTCTGGAATAGAAATAACATTTGGTATACCTATGGCATAGGTGCCTGCAGCTTCTGCTGAGGCCAAGCCTGTTGTGGAATCTTCGAATGCAATGCAATCCTTTGGAGCAAAGCCCAATAGCGCAGCCGCCTTCTCATAAGGTTCCGGGTGTGGCTTGCCTCGGGTGACATCATCTCCAGCCACAATCACATCGAAGGCGTTGAAGGGTATGGCATCAACTACCTGCTGAGCCATTCTGTGCATAGACATGGTCACTAGCGCTGTCTTCACGTTGTGCTTCTTTAGATCCAGTAAAAGCTCTTTAGCCCCTGGTCGCCAAGGGATGACTCTGGCCAATTTATCCTGAACCTCATTGGTTAGCCTTGTCACTATTTCATGGGTTTCTAGAGGGATATTGGCTTTGTCTTTAAAGACTTGAGAAGACTGATCTAGGCTCATCCCGACGATGCCTAGCCCGTCCTGGTGAGTCCAGGTTCCTTGGTGTTCGGCAGCCAAAGCTTGCTCACTAGCCATCCAATATGGCTCGGAGTCAATTAGCGTGCCGTCCATGTCAAACAACACGGCAAAGGTAGGTTTACGTCCTAGCATTATGGGAAAAGTCTAATCGGCTGTTATGAATTAGAGTTCTTATGACTAATGAAGTGAAATGGTGATTGATTGAACGAGACTTCTAATATCTTTAGCGGCCGAGTCCTTATTGTTGCTCTGGACGGCTGGACTGATGCAGGTATGGCTTCCACTGGCGCTGTTTCATACATAAAAGACAAGCTTTCATCTGAGCTTCTAGTGGGTCTTGATGATCAGGACTATTTTGACCTTCTAAGGCAGAGGCCGATTATTGTTTTGGATGAACACGGTGAACGTGATTTCGTCTGGCCAAGCATTGAACTTTTTGGGCCAGGACCAAAGACTGAAATTCAAGCCAAGGACCTATCGCTGTATTTCTTGACCGGCCAAGAGCCTGCTCTGCAGTGGCAATTTCTAATTACCGAGCTTCTAGAGATTATTGAGGACAGAGATATCCAAGCTGTCATCATGCTTGGTTCACTTGCAGCTGAGACTCCGCACTCAAGACAAATCAAGATTTACAAGAACAGCCAAACCGCTTCGGTCAGAAACGCACTAGGCATTGAACGCAGTAACTATGACGGCCGAGCTGGTTTCTTATCTGTTCTAGGTCACGCCATAGAAAAAGCTGGGTTACCTACAATCTCTATCTGGGCTCAGGTTCCACACTATGTTGCCTCAATGCCATCCCCCAAAGCAGCTCTAGCGTTAGTGAATGATTTGGAAATCATGCTTGGCTTCACTGTTGATCACAAAGAGATTCTTGAATCAGCTTTTGAATGGGAAAGATCTGTTGACACTTTTGTTGAAGGTGACGAAGACTTACTTAATTACATAGCCACGTTAGAAAAGACTCGTGACGAGGCTGAAGCTGAAGAAATGACCACAGACCAGTTGGCTTTGGAGTTTGAGAAGTTCTTAAGACAAAACGAAGGTGAAGCTGGACCTTCTCAGACCTAAGCTGAGATCCAGCCGTTACTGAGCATCACAAGCAGAGCAAATCCAACTATCAATCGCCAGATAACAAATGGCATGAACGAGCCTTTGTTGAGGTATTTAAGTAATCCAGCGATAACCACATAGCCCACAACGAATGAAGTAATGGTTGCGATGATGGTGCCAGACAATGCTTGTGAGTCTAAGTATTGGTAACTATCTTTGAATTCAACAATGCCACTGGCTAAAACAGCTGGTATTCCAATCAGAAAGCTAAACCTTGCTGCTGCTGCTCTGGTAAAACCGGCGAACAAACCAAAGCTGATGCTCGCTCCAGATCTGGAGACACCTGGGATTACAGCTAATGCCTGACCCAACCCAAAACCCATGGCTGTGTTCAATGTCATCTTCTCGAGAGGTTTTTCTCTCCGACCGTATCTATCAGCTAGATACAAAATAACTGCAAACAGAATCATGGTGAAAGCAACTACCCACAGCGTGCGAACTGTTTCCTGTATGAATGACCGTAGCAAGTATCCAATCAAACCAACCGGGATTGAAGCAAGGATAACCAGCCAAGCCATTTTGTAGTCAGCGTTATCACGAGCCTTAGGGTTGAACACTCCCCTGAACCATGCACCGACAAGTCTTGAGATGTCTTTAGCGAAATAAATCAACACCGCAGCTTCAGTGCCCAGCTGGATTGTTGCTATGAAGGCAGTTGTAGCCGAGTTCTTATCTGAGAGCCCTTTTACCTGCATGAGCTCAGAAAAGATTTGCACGTGGGCACTTGATGAAACAGGTAGGAATTCAGTGAGTCCTTGAATCAAACCTAGAACTATTGCCTCAAATAGGCTCATGACCAGTCGTCATCATCTTCAGCTAATTCCATAGGAAGAATTTCACCGAACTGATCTGAGACTGCTTCCTCGTAATCTAAAAACGCGGTTTTTAAGTGCTCGTAAGTTGCTATCACAGCTGGGTCATCACTACCCCGGCCAGAAGACATTGCTTCAAAGTGTCTTTCTAATGCAGCGACCAAACTGTTGAGAGTGTTGCGTGCGTCTTGAGCCATAGGTTAAAACTACTACTGGTTGAGAAAAATGCGAACAAATACCAGCCAAAGACATATCAGGTATTCGTAGTAACATTTAGAACTGGTGCTCAAGAGAGAGCATCAACCTAATGTCCGGGTGGCGAAATGGTAGACGCGCTAGCTTGAGGTGCTAGTCCTCGCAAGGGGGTAGGGGTTCAAGTCCCCTTTCGGACACGTAGTTTGAGACAGCTACCACAGAGCCCCGATATTAATATCGGGGCTTTGTTCATTTCTACTGCTTGTGGAGACTCCACAAATTCAGGGTCTATCTGTATTATCAAGATATCGGCAGTTTTGGAGGAAAAGTTATGCGTGCACTCAAAGCAATGGCGTTGTTCAGCACGCTCCTCTTGCTTCCAGCCACCGGCATCGCTCAAGCTACAACTCCTCCAGGCCGTTATGTTTCCCTACTAATTCAAGACACTGGCGGATTTACCCCAATCGAGTATGCATTTTCGAGAACCCCTGCCGTTTTGTATAGCGATGGTCTGTTGATTGTGCCTCAAAGACTACAAACGCTTAGGTATCCAGGTCAATTTGTCACTGGCTTTCAGCAAAAACGGGAACCAGCTTCAGTTGCAAGATTCCTAGCTGCAGCGCAGAAACTTCATCTCACCGATCCTAAATTTGATTGGGGCACAACCTGGATTGCAGACGTGCCTGACACCGTTTTCATTACCCAGATTTCCCAGAAAGCGCCTCAAACCAGGGTGTCTATTTATGCTCTGGGATTTGCCGGCGATGTAACGCCGGAATCAAAACTTGCAGCACGTCGAGCTGCTTCGAAGTTTAGGGACAAGGTGGAATCCTTCAGCTCTGAATTCATGTGGACCAAATCGAGACCAACTGTTTGGAAACCATCAAGATGGCTTTACATGGCTACTGCTGAATCGAGCAAAGATCCTATGATGAACCTGCACAAATGGGTTGGCTCAAGTCCACTCAAGATGACATTTGGCTGTAAAGCCATGACAGATGTGGAAAACACTAGGTTCAATTCCCTATTGCCTAAATTGAATCAAGCATCAAGGTTTAGTTCCAATGGCAAGATTTGGCGTGTGACTGTTAGGCCGCTATTCCCTCACGAAACAGGTTGTCAGTCAGTAATCAATTAGTTCAAGTTGTAAACTTCTCAATAATGTCCCAACTTGAAGATCCAGAACTTTCGCATGCCGCCCAGTATTCAATTGAAGTGGCTCGTGAGCGTATCGCTGGTAAAAAACTTTTTGTTCTGACTGGAGCAGGTCTAAGCACAGATTCAGGTATACCTGATTACCGAGGCCAAGGCCGAGTAGCTAAGCACCCTATGACCTTTGACACCTTTATTGGTTCAGGCCTTGCACAAAAAAGATATTGGGCTAGAAGCTTTGTGGGTTGGTCGAGAATAGCCTCAGCTCTTCCAAATTCTGGTCATCGTGCTCTTTCCAAAGCTGAAGAGCTGGGTAAAGTTACCGCTTTAGTTACCCAAAATGTCGATGGATTACATCAAGCAGCAGGCAGCAAATCTGTCATTGATCTGCATGGAAGGCTTGATCAAGTTGTATGTATGGGATGTCGCGACTCCATTTCTAGATTGGAAATGGACGCCCTGCTTCAAGAACTAAACCCCACCTTGTTGAAGGACGAAAGCGTCGAGTTCACTCCCGATGGTGACGCTGAAGTTGAAGGAACAGATAACTTCATCGTGCCTAGTTGCAGTAAGTGCAATGGTGTCTATAAGCCGGATGTTGTGTTCTTTGGTGAATCTGTTCCTGTGCCAAGAGTTGAATTAGCTCTAGAGAAACTTTCTGAATCAGATGTCCTTCTTATTGCAGGCACATCACTCACAGTGAATTCTGGATATCGGTTTGCTAAACAAGCAGTGAAGTCACAAAAGCCCATAGTTATAGTGAACATTGGCCCAACGAGAGCTGATGCTCTGGCAGAGGCAAAAATTGAAGCCAATACTTCTTTGGCACTAGAAAGGCTCTTAGTTGACTGAAACTATTCTTGGACTTCTGCGTCACGGTCAAACTGACTGGAACATAGATCTTCGTTTGCAGGGTTCAACAGACATACCTCTCAACGAAACCGGCAAGGCGCAGGCTCTGGTGGCCGCTCAGCACTTACGTCGAGAGGACTGGGATGTTATTATCGCCTCTCCCCTTTCTCGAGCCAAAGACACAGCAGACATAGTCGGTGCAATGTTAGCCATGCCAGTGGTTGTCGTGCCTGAACTCATTGAAAGATCTTTTGGCGTAGCTGAAGGCATGGATCACGCTTCTTGGCGAAAGCTCTACGAGAGCCACGAAAGCATTGAAGGCCTTGAGTCCTTAGAAGACCTGAGAACTAGGACCTTGCTACTACTCGATTTGATTAAGAACGAGTACGCCGGACAAAGAGTTCTGGCGGTATCGCACGGCGCTTTCATACGTAAATTGTTAACCATTATTTCCAATGGTGAACTTCCTCGTGAGGGAGATCGCCTTGGCAACGCATCGTTGAACAAGTTTATGCATGCCGATGGTCTTTGGACTATCAGTGAGTACCGTCCGGAAACTCTAGGTATCTAGTTTCTCGAAGAGCTCCAACAGTGCCTCTGCTGACTTGTTCCAATCAAAAAGGTTAGCCTTGGCAATCGATTCCTTTGATTTAGTTTCCCAGTGGCTAGCAACTGTTAGTTCGAGCACGCTGTCCGCAAATGATTTCGGGTCACCGGGATCGAAGTAAGTTCCAGCGTTACCGGCCACCTCATTGAAAATGTCTAAGTTCGAAACCACCACAGGTGTCCCTAGTTGCATTGCCTCTACAAGCGGAATGCCAAAGCCCTCATCTCTGCTTGCCGATACTAAAGCGAAAGCGGTTGATAAGAGTTCCTTGTATTCCTGATCGGTGACTCCGTTGTGGAAAACCAGTTGAGCCCCAGTTTCAGTAGCCAAGGATTCCAACTGAGCTCTTCTAGACGAGTCGATCTTGCTGAGAAGGTGCAACGTATACCCGTTGAGAAGAGATACACCTTGGATAAGTGTTTCGACATTCTTGTAGGGCATGAATGATCCGATGTACAGAAGGTCTTTCGAAACAGTGAATCTTCTAGGCTCTTCTGCGCTCAACCTATCTGGCGCATTGTAGACAACTTTGATTGGGCGCTTGGTCAGGCGATGCTTCTGCATCAATTCCAACGTTGTCTTGGAAACCGTAACAATTGAGTCTGCCCTATTCAAGAGCCAGCGTTGAGGCTGGTAGCTCAGGTGATAGAAACGCCATATCCCCCTAATTAGGAGATTCAGATCCTGCGGCGGTTTGCGGTGTCTGTAATAAATGAGATCGTGCAGCGTCAGAATCAGTTTGTACTTGCGACCGTAACTACCCATGATCTGCATAGGTGAGAACACATGTGTTGCACCGACCTTGTTAAGTTTGCCGGCTATGAAGAACTCAGAGGCTGCCTGTGGATTGTTTAGGACCAGGTATTCGATTCCAGTTGGAAGAAAATCAAGTTGACGGAGGTCGTGGATTATTGCCACTACCCTTACTTTGCTGGCGAGTGCTTTGATGAGTTCAGAGCTAAATCGACTAATGCCATCATGTCGATCTAGCCTTACGAATCTGGCATCGAAGTGCAAAGTGTGCATGGTTAGTGCTGCTTCGCCAGGAATCTGTTCATCACGTCAACTGCTTCTTGGGCAGCTTCATAGTGAACCAGATGACCGCAACCCTTAATTTCGTAAACCTCAGCATTAGTCATTGACTGAGCAATGTCCTTCACTTTGTAGACGGGGGTAATCTCATCTAGTTCTGCTGCAATCATGAGTACCGGCTTATCAATCTCCATTAGGTAAGGCGTTACAAGATTTCCGGTTGAAGCAAGGTAACTCTCCCAAATCACTTTGGAATCTATGAAGCTGTTAAAGTGAGTGCGGTGTTGTTGCTTGATCCAGCGGCGCAGCTCTTTGTTCTTTGATTTTGTAGCGAAAGCTGACATCGAATCAACCAAAAGGTAACTTTTAGCCATTCTTACTCCAGTGGCCGCGGGTAGCAAATGTGCAATCCAGTAGTAGAGCTTTACAAATCTCAGAAGTAACTTAGAGACACCTTTGACTCGCCCTCCGCAAACTGGGTTCACCAGTATCAATTTTTCAAACAGGTTATGTGTTGATTCACAATCGCTGATGATGAGAGTTCCGAAGGAGTGACCAATCGCTATGGGTTTAGTCAGTCGAACTGCCTCAAGGAAATCCTTCAGCCAAGTTGAATACGCATCCAAATTATGAGTTTGATTAAGCTTGTCTGAGTTACCAAAACCAGGTAGGTCTGGAGCGTAGACATTGAATTCTCTTAGGCCACCAGCAAATGCCTCAAGCCCGTGATGATCCCCCCGGTAACCGTGAACCAGAACTGCGTCCTTAGCTGATGATGGATCTGCTTGGAGGGCTGGATAGAACCAGTAGTAGGTCTCGACACCATTGACGGTGACACTCTTTTCTACCGCTCGAACTCGAGCATCGGCCATAAGTTGGGCGGAAGATTTCATTTGCACCTCCAGTCTGGCTAATCTCTTCTCCAAGTCTAACCAGCCCAAACGATTAGATTGGCCGTGTGACTTCCCTCGCTATGTCTGAGATGCCGAGTAGTCTTTTGCTGTGAATGACTCGACAAACAAATTGAAGTTACCTGACTGGCTAGGAACGATTGCTGTCTTTGATACGGAGACAACTGGGTTGAACCTTTCGGAAGACAGAATCGTTACTGCTGCTCTGCACAGAATGACTTCTGATGGAGAAATTCTGCCAGGTGGATTTGACTGGGTTTTGAATCCGGGTATTCCAATTCCTGAGATAGCGAGCAAGGTACACGGGTTCTATGACAAGCACGTTGTCTCAGCTACTCCTGCTTCAGAGGGTGTGCCGCAAATTGTGAACGCCATAGCTGCTTGTTTTGCAGAAGGCATCCCTGTGTTGGCCTACAACGCGGCCTACGATTTCACTATTCTTCACTACGAAGCACTTCGCAATAATGTTGCACCACTAACATTTGGCACAGTCATAGATCCGCTGGTTATAGACAAAACCATCGATAAGTACCGTAAGGGAAAGAGAAATCTAGCTTCAGCAGCCGAGCGGTATCAGGTTCCATTGGTCGCCGCACACACAGCAAAAGATGATGCCGTTGCAGCTGGTCACGTTGGCTTGGCTATGTTGAGGTACTTCTTGGCTCAGGAAAAACCTGCTGTGCCATTCCCGGAATCAGCTCAAAGCATGCACGACCAGCAGGCTAAGTGGGCAGACGAGCTTGAAGCGAGCTACGCAAAGTGGCGTCAGACTGATGTCCCTGACTATAAGCCAGTATTTGGCTGGCCAGTAAAACAACTTAGTTAAACTAAAAATGGACCTCTAAGAGGTCCATTTTCATTTGGTTTCAGATTAGTTCTGAGTACCGAAGTTCTTGTATCGTGCGTTGAAGCGCTCAACACGACCTGCTGAGTCCATGATTCTCTGCTTACCTGTGTAGAACGGGTGAGA
>JBMOFL010000012.1:0-30573 GCA_049314335.1 Rhodoluna sp.
TGGAAGCGGCGTCGCTCAACGGATAAAAGGTACCCCGGGGATAACAGGCTGATCTTGCCCAAGAGTCCATATCGACGGCATGGTTTGGCACCTCGATGTCGGCTCGTCGCATCCTGGGGCTGGAGTAGGTCCCAAGGGTTGGGCTGTTCGCCCATTAAAGCGGCACGCGAGCTGGGTTTAGAACGTCGTGAGACAGTTCGGTCTCTATCCTCTGCGCGCGCAGGAAATTTGAGAAGACCTATCCCTAGTACGAGAGGACCGGGATGGACTAACCTCTGGTGTGTCAGTTGTTCCGCCAGGAGCACCGCTGATTAGCTACGTTGGGGAAAGATAACCGCTGAAAGCATCTAAGCGGGAAGCTTGCTTCAAGATGAGATTTCCATGACTTCGGTCGAGAGGCTCGCAGTAGACTACTGCGTTGATAGGTTGGATGTGGAAGTGAGGACTAAAGACTCATGGAGCTGACCAATACTAATAAGCCAATAACTTGATAACAATTTTTTTGTTCGCGTCCACTATGTGGTTCCCGAGATATGTTCGGGAATCTAAAGATCACACTTCACTGTGTGTCAACGATTCACTATCTCAATAGTGTTTCGGCGGCCATAGCGAGAGGGAAACGCCCGGTTACATTCCGAACCCGGAAGCTAAGACTCTCTGCGCCGATGGTACTGCAAGGGGGACCTTGTGGGAGAGTAGGTCACCGCCGGACTTAATTTAGAAAAATGGCCACCTTGGATTCAAGGTGGCCATTTTTTGTTTAACAGACATGTTTTAATTGTTTTAGGAGACATGATGAACGATAAACCAGCACCTAAAGATCGCAGAAGCGCAGGCGGAGATGACAGGCGTAAGCCGCCAGGAGCAGAGCTTCGAAGTGGTTCGCGTGAGGCACGCCCTGAGTGGCAGACGCGGGTAGCGTCACCTAGAAACGAAGATGCGGTTAAGTCTCCAATGATTCCTGACGAAATCACGGATCAGGACTTAGAGCTCGGCATTCGAGTTCAGTTGAAAACTTTGACAGCTGAAAATGCTGAAATGACCGCTCGGCACCTAGCTATGGTTAGCCTGCTACACGAACAAGACCCTGAGCTGGCTCACCAGCATGCTTTAGCCGCTGCTAGGCGAGCAGGCCGGATTGCTATTGTTCGAGAAACCCTTGGCATCACTGCCTATCAGGTAGGGGATTATGGTCTAGCCATCAGAGAACTCACCACTTACAGGCGCTTGTCTGGTTCCAATGACCAACTTCCGTTCATGGTTGATTCCGAGAGAGGACTTGGAAGGCCTGAGAAGGCTCTCGAATTGGGTCGCTCAGTGGACAGGAAGTCGCTTCCCGCTTCAGTTCGAGTCAACCTAGCGATAGTTATGTCAGGAGCAAGGCTGGATCTTGGCCAAACAGACCTGGCTTTGGCCGAGCTTGAGATACCGGAGTTAGATCCAACAAAAGTTTTTGAGTTTTCCACAAACCTCTTCCGTGCTTACGCAGAAACACTTATAATTGGGAACAGAGAAAGTGAAGCGAAGAAGTGGTCAGATTTAGCAGACCGTGCAGAGCAACACTTCCTCGGGAATAAAAACCCCGAGAACGAGGTCTTCTCAGTGATTGAGGAGATTCAGATTCCCGAGGCGTCACCAAAACTGGACCGTCACTCAAAATCCCAGCATGAACACGGTACCAGGGCGCCTCGGGATTCTTCTATTAAGCCCGAACGCCCTAGAAGAGATGCGCCAGATAAATCAGGCGAAAGACCTAAGCGTCCACCATTCAACGGCGGCCCTAGAAACAGTGGACCACCAGCTGGAGGAACTGGACCTAGAGGTGGCGGAAAAGGTTTTGGCGGTCCACCTAAGGGTCGGAGCCGAGGACCTGGTCGTGGTCGATAAAAAAATCTGGGGCAAATATGATTTATTGCTTGCCGATCTTGATGGAGTAATTTATGAAGGTTCAGTTCCCATAAAGAATGCAGTTGAATCAATCAATCAAATTGCAGCACAAAATATCGACGTCGCGTACGTCACAAACAATTCTTCCCGCAAACCGGAAACTATTGTGCAGCAACTTTTAGAGTTAGGTCTCTCTGCAAAACCAGAAGACATTATTTCTTCAGGTCAAACAGCGGTCGAACTTTTGCAAACAATGATTTCTGCTGGCGCAAAAGTTTTAGTTGTTGGCGGTGAAGGGCTCAGGGCGAGAGTTTTATCTGGAGGATTTGAAGTAGTTAGTTCAAGTGATGACAAACCAGAAGCAGTGATTCAAGGTTTTGCACCTGATGTATCTTGGAAAGATTTAGCAGAAGCCGCTTATTCAATTCAGAATGGGGCTATCTGGGTTGCAACAAATAACGACTGGACCCTGCCGCAGGAAAAAGGTTTAGCACCAGGAAATGGAACACTAGTTGGAGCAGTTCACACTGCGGTGGGTCAGCTACCAATAGTTGCAGGCAAACCGGAACCGGCAATCTTTCAAACAGCAATCAACTTATTTCAACCAGATAAAGCGCTTTTTGTCGGTGATCGCTTAGACACAGATATTCGCGGAGCTAATCGTGCTGAGATCGCCAGTGTTTTAGTACTAACCGGAGTTTCAACCCGCAAGGATGTTTTGGCTGCAACCCTCGAAGAAAGACCCCAATTCATTGTGGAAGGTCTGCAGGAATTGCTTGTCGACTACATTGAACCGAAGCAGACCAAACGTGGCTGGAGTTGTGGCAAGGCTAGTGTTGAATTGCTGGGCGATAAAGTTCTAGTTACAGAAGGTGATCCGCAATCCATCGAAGCATTGCGAGCCGCGTGTAACGTTATTTGGAATTCCGGTAAACACATTCATTTTCTGGATGTGCAAAGCTCACTGTATGAAAAGAAGGCATAAATGAACGACAGACTCAATGAACTCGAAGCTGAACTCGAAAGAATTTCACAGCTCAACCTAGAAGACCAACCACAGGCTTTCGCTGAGCTCAAAGCAAAACTTGAAGAGCAACTTAACTCTGCTTCTGACGAAAACACTGAGAACTAAGTTGGATCAAAATTCAACCAGACTTGATGTAGCCCTCGTCGAACGTGGGCTAGCTAAGTCTAGAAATCAAGCCTCCAGCCTCATTGAGTCTCGACGCGTATTCATTGATGGCCGAGAGGCTAGAAAATCATCGCAACCAGTGCCTGAATCAGCAGAACTTGTTGTTTTAGAGGCAATTGATTACGTTTCTCGAGCTGGGCACAAACTTGCTGCAGCCTTGGAGGAATTCGCTGAGATTGAGATAGTCGGAAAAATTTGTCTTGACGTGGGAGCGTCAACTGGAGGCTTTACAGATGTTTTGCTTCGCTACGGAGCTTCAACCGTAATAGCTCTTGACGTTGGTCACTCACAGTTGGCTGAGTCACTCGTTGATAATCGAATGGTTATCAACATTGAAAACTTCAATGCAAGAGACCTAACTCAAGAAAACCTTCAAAAGTTGGTGGGTACAAGACTTGATCAGAAGATTACTGATAACACAATCTCGTTAGTGGTTGCAGACCTAAGCTTTATCTCATTGACCCTGGTTCTAGCCCAAATGAGCCAAGTCGCACCTAAGGCCGACTTTGTGCTACTGATAAAGCCACAATTTGAAGTTGGGAAGAAATCGCTCGATGCCTCAGGTATTGTCAACGATCACAGACTTCGTGCCTCGGCTATCCGTCAGGTATTGGATGAAGCCAAGGCGCAAGGCCTAAACATTCAGGGGATAATCAAGTCTCCGCTGCCTGGAACCCACGGAAATGTCGAGTTCCTTGTATGGCTAAATTCTGTGGAGACTGACCACAGCGTTGATTGGTCTGGCAGAATTGACGAACTAGCTAAAGAACGCACATAAGCAGGGAGGCGATTGAACATGACTGAATCCAGATACATTCTGCTGGTCACCCATACCGGTCGCCTTGAAGCGGTAAACGCTACTCAAGAAGCAATTGAACAGCTAGTCGCAGCCAAACTAACACCGGTTATGACAGGCGAGCAAGTTATTGAGATTCAGGAGTTCCAGGCCAATAGAAACTCCAACAGTGATTTTTTGAACCATGTTCTTGAACTTGGAGTTACCGTTGCTGAGAAAGATCTTGAGCTAGTAATGGTTCTGGGTGGCGATGGAACGATTCTGAAAGCTGCCGAGGTCGTTAGAGAGACGGCAACCCCGTTGATGGGTATCAACCTTGGGCACGTAGGCTTCTTAGCCGAAAGCGAGCGAGAAGGTTTCTCTAATGCTGTGGCAAGGGTAGTTGATAGAGATTATTTAGTGAAAGAGCGCTTGACTCTTGATGTTCGCGTGCTCGTGGGTGGAAAAGAAGTTTTTCGAACTTGGGCACTAAATGAAGCAACGGTTGAAAAGAGCGCTGCCGAGCGAATGCTTGAAGTGATTGTAGAAATCGATAAGAAGCCGCTCTCAAGTTTTGGTTGCGATGGAATCATCATGGCAACACCTACAGGCTCAACAGCTTACGCCTTTAGCGCTGGTGGCCCAGTGGTTTGGCCAAGCGTCGATGCCATGCTTATGGTTCCGCTTTCAGCTCACGCGCTTTTCTCAAGACCGATGGTAATTAGTCCTAGATCGCTTCTCGCGGTCGAGGTGCTTGAGCGGTCTGCTGGAACGGGTGTCCTCTGGTGTGATGGCAGAAGAACTCATGACCTACCTGCAGGAGCGAGAGTTGAAGTTTGCAAATCAGAAAAATCTGTGCGTCTGGCGAGATTGCGTCAAGGACCTTTTACCGACAGGCTGGTTAGAAAATTTGCCTTACCTGTTACAGGTTGGCGCGGACCTGACAGCACTGAGCAAGGCTAGCTAAAGCATTCACAAATGATAGAAGACATTTTCATTCGCGACCTCGGTGTTATTAGCGAAGCAAAACTAAACTTTCACCCAGGCCTAACAGTTCTAACAGGTGAAACTGGCGCGGGTAAGACCATGGTTCTGACAGCTCTTGGATTGCTGCTTGGAGCTCGCGCTGATTCGGGAATGATTCGAGCAGGCTCTGCTCAAACTGTTTTAGAGGGTCACTGGAAATTAGATGCTGAAAACCCAGCTATTGCTAAAGCAGAAGAAGCTGGAGCGTTGATTGAAGATGGCGAGCTACTTCTAGTTAGAACCGTAGGAACGGACTCAAGGTCAAAAGCCGTGATTGGTGGAAGATCAGCTCCTGTCGGTTTGCTTAATGAACTAGCCGAACACCTAGTTGTCGTTCATGGTCAGTCAGATCAGATTCGTTTGAAATCTCCTGTAGCGCAGAGAGTTGCTCTAGACAGATTTGCAGGAGCCCAGCATCAGAATCTTTTGGACACTTATTCGGAGAGTTACAACTCTTGGCGTAATGCTAAGACCCAGTTAGAAGAGATTCTGAAAAGCGATTCCACTAGGGCTGCTCAAATTGAAGAATTGACTGAATCGCTAGCGTTGCTAGCAAAGCTCAATGTTCAGGTAAATGAAGATGTTGAGCTTGAAGATTTAGCCAGGCGGCTAACTCACACAGAAGACCTAAGGACATTAGTGGGGATAGCGCATGAAGCGCTGACGAGTGATTCGTTTGATGGAGTTGATGCACTCGGGCTAGCCGGTAAAGCACGCAAAGCGCTTGAGAATGCCTCCAGCCACGACAGCTCAATCGAGTTTTTTGCTACCAAACTCAATGAGGCAGTTGAGAATCTAAACGAGGTGGCAGTAGCTCTAGCTGGCTACCTTGCATCACTGGAATCTGAAAGTTCGATGAGCTTGGACGAGATTCAATCGCGCAGAAGCGAGATAACTTCTGCATTGAGAAGATTTGGGCCAACAATTCAAGATCTTCATGATTTCGAAAAGACTGCTCAGCAAAAACTTCTCGATTTGGACAGTTCAACTGAACGTGTTGAAGAACTGACTGAGCGAGTTTCTCAACTCGAAGCAAGCACCAGAAAACTTGCCACCGAGATATCCTCTAACCGGGTAAAGGCCGCAAAGCAGTTAGGTGAGCGAGTCTCCGAGGAACTTGTTGCTTTAGCGATGTCTGGTTCGAAATTGCATGTACAAATTGAAACCAGTGATGTGCTTTCACCCAGCGGCATAGACGTTGTAACTTTCTTGCTCGAATCTTATGCAGGAGCAGAACCTAGACCTATTGGCAAAGGTGCCTCTGGTGGAGAGCTCAGTCGAATCATGTTGGCACTTGAGGTAATTCTTGCTGAATCAGACAGCGCCCCAACTTTCATCTTTGATGAGGTTGACGCTGGAGTTGGTGGAGCTGCGGCTATTGAAGTAGGAAGAAGATTGGCAAAGCTTGCCAAGAATGCCCAGGTTATTGTTGTCACCCACCTAGCTCAGGTAGCAGCATTTGCCGACCAGCACTTGGCAATCATAAAGACTCAGGATGCAATGTTCACTTCCAGTGACGTGAAGATACTTACCGATGAAGCCAAGGCGGAAGAACTAGCTCGAATGCTTTCGGGTTTATCTGATTCGGCTAGTGCCAGATCTCACGCTCAGGAACTACTCGAACTCGCTAGAAATTCATAAACAGTAGAGGGTTTCAAACTTCATTCGGCATGTCGCAGAAGTCAAAGTTGGTGGCTTGAGCGGGTGAATGCTAGTGTTAAATTCCATGGCGGATGCGATGGATTCTGGTAACTCAAGACACATATTTGTGACAGGTGGGGTTGCTTCCTCACTCGGCAAGGGGCTAACAGCCGCCAGTTTGGGAAATCTTCTAAGAGCTCGCGGGCTTTCTGTTGTCATGCAGAAGCTTGACCCTTATCTAAACGTTGACCCAGGCACCATGAACCCCTTCCAACACGGTGAAGTATTCGTAACTGATGATGGGGCTGAAACTGACCTAGACATTGGCCACTACGAACGTTTTCTTGACATCAATCTTTCACAGTCCGCGAATGTTACAACTGGTCAGATCTACAGCGAAGTTATCCGTAAGGAGAGATCCGGCGGCTATCTAGGCGATACCGTTCAGGTCATTCCGCACATCACTGACGAGATCAAGCGCAGAATGCGCCTGCAAGCTTTCGAAGATCCAGCACCTGATGTGATCATCACCGAAATTGGTGGAACTGTCGGTGACATCGAATCACTACCATTTATTGAAGCAGCACGACAGGTCAGACATGAACTAGGTCGTGACAAGGTTTTCTTCGTGCACGTTTCCCTGGTTCCGTATCTTGCCCCTAGTGGAGAACTCAAGACCAAGCCAACACAGCACTCGGTTGCGACCCTTCGTTCAACCGGTATTCAGCCCGACGCCATTGTTTGCCGAAGTGACAGACCTATTGGAGATGCAATCAAGAAAAAGATTGCGCTAATGTGTGACGTCGAATTGAAAGCTGTAATAAACGCAGCCGATGCCAACAGCATCTATGACATACCAACTGTTGTAAACGATGAAGGTCTAGATTCCTACATCATCAACCACCTAGGACTAAAAGCCAAAGAAGTTGACTGGACCAGATGGACTAGCGTTCTAAAGGCAGTTCACGAGCCGGTAGCTGAAGTGAATGTTGCTCTTGTTGGTAAATACATTGATCTTCCAGACGCTTACCTTTCAGTTACTGAAGCTCTACGAGCAGGTGGCTTTGCCGAGCAAGTAAAGGTAAACATCAAATGGGTTGCTAGCGATCTATGCGAGACCGAAGATGGCGCAAGAACGCACCTAAGCGATGTTGATGCAATTTGTGTTCCAGGTGGTTTTGGAGTTCGAGGCATTGAAGGCAAACTTGGTGCTCTGAAGTTTGCTAGAGAAAACGGTGTTCCAACTCTTGGACTCTGCTTAGGTTTACAGTGCATGGTCATTGAGTATGCAAGAAACGTCGTTGGCTTAGAAGGCGCTTCCTCAACAGAGTTTGAAAGCGACACTAAGTATCCAGTGATCGCGACAATGGCCGAACAGGTTGACATTCTTGCTTCAGGGGACATGGGAGCAACAATGCGATTGGGGCTCTTCGAAGCAAAACTTCAAGCGGGAAGTGTTATTGCTGAAACCTATGGCAAGACAACCGTTCACGAACGTCATCGTCACAGGTATGAAGTTAACAACTCTTTCAGAGAACAGATTGCTGCTGCGGGACTAGTCTTCTCAGGTACATCTCCTGATGGCAACCTAATAGAGTTCGTTGAACTTCCAAGAGAAGTTCATCCTTACTATGTTTCCACTCAAGCACACCCTGAGTTCCTATCCCGACCAACTAAAGCTCACCCGCTGTTCCATGGGCTCATTAGAGCTGCTCTAGCTGGTCGCTTATTTAGTTCTAAATCCGAATAGGGTATTAGCATGACTGAGATGAATAACCTTCCTATCTCAGATGAAAGCGGTTTGCCCGAATCTTCTGTGACGAACACTCGGATTGCTTATCAAGGCAGAATCTGGAATGTGGTTGCCAAATCTTTTGAATTTCAGGGCGAGGAACTAACTAGGGACTATATTCAACATCCTGGAGCCGTTGCAGTTCTCGCCCTCAATGAAAAAGATGAGGTTCTACTAATCAAGCAGTATCGAGCACCGGTTAACCAGTTTCTATTTGAGATGCCTGCTGGTCTTCGAGATGCGGAAGATGAAAATGATTTGGAATCCGCCAAGCGCGAGTTATCTGAGGAAGCTGACTACCAGGCTAAGAGTTGGTCTCATTTGCAAAGCTTTTACACAACACCAGGTTCTTCGAGTGAAGTTATTGAAATTTTCCTCGCTCAAGATCTGAGTCCTACGGGAGAATCTTTCGATCGAACAAGTGAAGAAAAAGGGATGGTACCCATCTGGGTTCCGTTCTCTGAAGTCCTAGCCTCGGTGATGCAGTCAAAGACTAAGAGCCCAACTCTGGTGGTTGCTGTTTTGGCCTTAGCTGCCAGAAGAAGTATCGAAAGTAATGGCTAACCTTCAACGAAGCGTAGACAGTTACCTTCGACATCTCACAATTGAACGTGGCATGGCCAAAAACACTCTGCTTGCCTATAAAAGAGATTTAGCCAAGTATCTTGACCTTTTACAGAAAATCGGCATTACAGATACAAGTGATGTGACTGAAATAGTTGTTCGTAACTTTGCTCAAAGCCTTGTGGCTGAAAAAGGCTTGGTTGCTACTTCGGTAGCCAGAATACTTGCTGCCGTAAGAGGGTTCCATAAGTTCATGCTCTTTGAGGGAATAACCGATAACGATGTATCGGCAGCAGTTAAACCACCTAAAGCACCAAAGCGCTTACCCAAAGCTATTTCTATCCACGAGATTGAGATGTTGCTAAGAGCATCCGGTCCGGAACCTGATGACACTTCAGGTCTGGCAGTAGATATCATCAGGGTGCGAGATAGAGCAATCCTTGAACTGCTTTATGCCACCGGGGCTAGAGTGTCTGAGATCGTAAACATGGATTTAGATGATCTAATTGACCCCGAAATTGTTCGTCTTTTTGGCAAGGGGTCTAAGGAGCGAATTGTGCCGGTCGGTAAATACGCTCAAGCTGCAGTAGCCGCCTACTTGGTCAGAGTTCGGCCGACCTTGGCAACCTTGTCGCTTGGAACTCCGGCTCTGTTTCTAAACCAACGGGGCTCTAGGCTGTCTCGACAAAGCATTTGGCAAATAATCAGTGATTCAGCCCATGCCGCCAAGTTGGCTGTTGAAGTTTCACCACATACTTTCAGGCATTCATTTGCCACCCATTTGCTTGAGGGAGGGGCTGATGTTCGTGTCGTTCAAGAGCTTTTGGGCCATGCCTCGGTTACAACTACCCAGATTTATACGCTTGTCACAGTTGATGCCCTCAGAGAGATTTATGCGAGCAGTCACCCCCGTGCACAGCGGTAAGATTTAAGGGTCAAACAAGAACGACTCGGCCTAAGGGCCAGTAACTTACTGCTGTGAAGCCAGAGAGGAAACTTTATATGTCAGGTTCAAACACCGACGGTAGGTTTCCAATTCCTAAGCGTCTAACCAGCCACGGCCCAGCTCGAATAATTGCGCTATGTAATCAAAAAGGTGGTGTTGGCAAAACAACAACCACTATCAACACTGCAGCCGCCCTCGCAGAGTATGGTCGCAAAGTTTTGCTCGTCGACTTCGATCCTCAAGGAGCACTATCTAGAGGACTAGGTGTAGTTAACGAGGATGTCAAAACTGTTTATGACTTGATGTTGGATAGAAAAATGAACGCTAAAGACGTTATCGTTCATACTGAAGTATCGGGACTTGATCTGATTCCCGCCAACATTCAACTTTCAGCTGCTGAGATTCAATTAGTTGCAGAGCCAGGTCGCGAGCGAATACTGGCAGGAGTCTTACGACCAATTCTTGGCGATTACGACGTAATCATGATTGATTGCCAACCTTCACTTGGTTTGCTGACAGTGAATGCTCTCACAGCAGCACACGGTGTGATGATTCCAGTTGCTTGTGATTACTTTGCGCTCAAGGGTTTGGAGTTGCTGATCAATCACACAGTCGATTTGGTTAGAGAAAGATTAAACGAAGGCCTCAAGATTGATGGCATTCTGGCAACCATGTATGACTCAAGAACTTTGCACTCCAGAAGCATGTTGAACCAGCTATACGAAGATTACGACAGCACTGTGTTTAGAACAGTTATCAAACACACCGTGAAGTTCAAGGATTCATCAGAAAAAGGACGACCTGTGACTCAGTACGCACCTTCCTCGGAAGCTGCTGAACTGTACCGAGCTGTAGCGAGAGAAATGGTCGAACGTGGCTGTGCTCCGTAATGAAGTAGAAGAATCAAACTCCAGTGGTTTTTCTTTAAACATAGGTAACTTTGAAGGCCCTTTCGACCTGTTGCTTTCCTTAGTTTCTAAACATCAACTTGATCTAACCTCTATCTCGTTGAGCCAGGTAACTAACGACTTCATTGCATATGTTCGAACCTTAGAAGAGATTGACCAGTTGGAAGAGGCCAGTGAGTTCTTAGTGGTGGCTGCAACGTTGCTGGATCTAAAGATTGCCGAGTTGCTGCCAAAAGGCGAAGTTGTTGATCCTGAGGATGTTGCACTTCTAGAAGCAAGAGATCTACTGTTTGCGCGCCTTTTGCAGTATCGAGCCTTCAAAGATATTTCCATCTGGTTCCAAACAGCAATTACTCAAGAATCTAGAAGGATTTACCGCTCTGTGCGACTTGAGGATAGGTTCAAACAAAAACTTCCTGAACTTATTTGGACACTAAGCGTTGAAGACTTTGCTCGTTTAGCTGAAGAAACCATGGCACCTAGAGAGATTCCTTTAGTTGGTCTCACTCATTTACATGCCTCAAGGATTTCGATTAGAGAACAGGCTGCAGAAGTAGTTTCGCTACTGAGATCAGCTAAAACACTTACCTTTCGCGAACTAATCTCATCAATTAGGGATAGAGCGGTTTTGGTTGCTCGATTCCTTTCCATCCTCGAGCTTTACCGCTTAGGTGCAGTGAGTTTTGAGCAGAGCGAGTCACTTGGCCCACTGCAGATTACCTGGCAGGCAGAAGATTTTGAAGAATCACAATTATCAGCACTAGGAGCAGACTATGACTCATGATGAACAACCAGAGGTAGAACTTGAAGTTCAAGCTGTTGAAGAAACAGTTGAAGTCATATCCCAAGATCCGCGTGAGGATTCAGCCATCTCCGAACCAATCAACCCGGATTCTCTGCAAGGAGCAATCGAGGCAATCTTGATGGTTGCTGAAGTGCCACTATCACTTGTTCATCTAGCAACATCGCTGGATACTCCAGTTCCAGACATTCGAGAAGCCGTGCATGCTGTTCGTGATGACTTTGATGGAGTTAATGGAACACGTCCACGTGGTTTTGAAATACGTGAAGTTGGTGGAGGCTGGCGAGTATTTGTTCGCGAAGACTATGAGTGGGCTGTTCGAGAATTTATCTCCAACGAAAACCCGACAAAGCTCTCGCAAGCTGCGTTGGAAACTTTAGCTGTAATTGCATACCGCCAACCTATTGCCAGAGGCCAAATCGCTTCTATCCGAGGAGTTAACGTCGACAGCGTGGTTAGAACACTGCTTTCTAGAGGTCTAATCACAGAACTCTTCACAGACAGCGAAACTGGCGCGATTAACTATGGCACCACACCAACTTTCCTGGAAACCTTAGGAATCAATGCTTTGGAAGATCTTCCATTGATCAGCCCTTACCTACCGGATGCAAATTCTGATCTAGGTCCCGATGTCTCAGATAGTAAAAAATAATGACTGAATCAACCGAAGGCGTAAGACTTCAAAAAGTTCTTGCTAACGCAGGGGTAGCTTCAAGGCGGGCAAGCGAAGAGCTAATCACATCTGGAGCTGTGAAAGTCAACGGCAAAGTCGTCAAAGAACTTGGCAGCAGAATCAACCCAGAGCAGGACAAGGTGTCAGTTCGCGGCACACCTATACAGTTAGATGCTTCAAGGGTTTACATGGCGTTGAATAAACCGATTGGTGTTATCTCATCTATGGCGGATGAATTTGGTAGACCCGACCTTAGCCAATACGCACTTCGCTCTGATCGCATCTACAACGTTGGACGTTTAGACGCTGATACATCTGGTCTATTGATTCTCACTAATGATGGGGAACTTGCTAACATGCTTGCTCATCCTAAGTTTGGAGTGACTAAGACCTATGTTGCCAAAGTTGAAGGCGCTGTATCTGCTCAGGAAATCAACAAACTGACTTCCGGAGTGGAACTAGAGGACGGCATGATGAAAGCCGACAAGGCAATCCTTGTTGATTCGAACCCCTTTGAATCACTGATCGAAATAGTTATTCATTCAGGTAAAAACCGAGTTGTCAGGAGAATGTTTGAAGCCATCGGCCATCCTGTCAAAGATTTGGTTCGCAGACAGTTTGGTCCAGTTCATCTAGGACCTTTGAAACCTGGTCAAACAAGATTGCTAAGTAAAGTTGAAGTAGGTGCACTGCTGAAATCAGCCGACGGAAAACAGGAACGAGCACCTAGGCCTAAGTCCAAAGGTGGGCAATCAACTAAAGTCAAGCCGAGAGGACGAACTAATGGCGTATAGAGCTATTCGTGGTGCAATCCAATTAGATTCCGATGAGCGCGAGCATTTGCTCAAGCTAACTGCTGAACTCATCTCGAAGATGATGCATGCCAATAATCTGCACACCGATCAACTTATTTCTATTCTCTTCACAGCAACACCAGATATCACTTCTGAGTTTCCAGCCTTAGCTGCTAGAGAACTAGGTATCGGTGATGTTCCTTTGATGTGTTTTGTGGAGATCAATGTTGTCGGTTCATTGCCACGAGTTATCAGGGTGATGATTAATGCTGAAATTGATGTGCCTAGATCTGAGGTTCAACACATTTACCTAAGAGGTGCAGCAGCTCTGAGATTGGACATCGCTCAGTGAGTGCCAGAACCAAGGGACAAATACATATCATCGGTGCTGGGTTATTAGGCACGAGCATTGGCTTAGCTATGCAAAACCTAGACGTTGATGTTTCACTCGAGGATTCCTCGCCGGCCGTGCAATCGCTTGCCATTGATTTTGGTGCAGGTAGAAAACTCTCTCCAGGAGACCGCGTTGGGTTGGTTGTTGTTTGTGTGCCGCCTGATGTAACAGCGTCAACAATCATTTCAGCTCTGAATAGGTTTCCTGAAGCTGTGGTTACAGATGTAGCGAGTGTGAAGGCAGCAATCCTTGCTGAAGTTGAAATCTCGCAAGCAGACTCGTCTAGATACGTCGGTTCTCACCCAATGGCTGGGCGTGAAAAGGGCGGCGCTTTATCGGGAAGGCCAGACCTATTCGTTGGTAGACCTTGGGTTATAGCTGTGGAAGAGAACACTCAAGATAGCGCAGTCAATGCAGTCGAGAAATTGGCTTTGGATCTTGGAGCGACAACGATTCGCTTATCTGCAGAAGACCACGATAGGGCAGTAGCGCTAATCTCGCATACACCTCAAGTTGTTTCTAGTTTGTTGGCTTCAAGGTTGGTCGAGGCTGATGATTTTGACCTGGCTTTGGCAGGCCAAGGAGTGAGAGATACAACACGCATCGCAGCAAGCGATCCGAAACTTTGGTTACAGATACTCTCAATGAATTCAGATCAACTCCTCCCAGTGCTAAAAGACTTCCAAGTGGAGTTAGCTGAAGTGGTAACTGCCTTAGAGAATGTGTCTGGTTCAGGTTCCCTGGCAAAAATAGGTAATGCACTAGAAAGAGGAAATCTAGGCATTGCTCGGCTGCCTGGAAAGCATGGAACCAGAAATACTTCCTACGCGCAGGTTGTGGTGATGATTGACGACAAGCCAGGTGAACTTGCAAGGCTATTCACTGAAGTAGGAATCGCTCAGGTAAACATCGAAGATATCAAACTCGATCATGCTACTGGCGCTCAGGTCGGACTTGTTGAAGTGTCTGTCCTACCAGCCGCTGAGGAGAAACTGATAACTACTTTGAGAGCTAATGGCTGGAAGTTAGCTGGCTAAATGCATATTGTGGCCATTGATGGACCCGCAGGTTCCGGAAAATCTAGTGTTAGCAAAGCTTGCGCCAAAGCACTCGGCTTTAGCTATCTTGACACTGGAGCTGCCTACCGAGCTTTGACCTTTGCAGTCCAGAAGCTCGGGCTAAATGTTACAGGGCAGTCTGCAGAGCAGATAACAGCAAACTTTGATTATTCAATATCTCTAGATCCAGAGAATTACTGGGTAAAAGTAGGTCAATTAGATGTGACGTATGAGATCAGAACTCCAGAAGTGGGCTCAGGAGTTAGCGATTTCGCAGGTTTAGCTCAAGTTCGTCAGTACATGCTGACACTAACCAGATCATTGGTTCAAGCCGCAGAGGGACCTGGAATCATTGTTGAAGGCCGAGATATCACAACAAAGGTGTTCCCTGATGCTCAAACTCGTATTCTGCTAACTGCCAGTGAGGAAGTTAGACTAGGAAGACGTTCCGCAGAACTTCCAGAAGGCACCATAGTTGCCGATCAAGTTACCAAACGCGACCAAAACGACTCCAAGGTAGTGGATTTTCTCGTGCCCGCCGAAGGAGTGATTCTGGTGGATTCCTCGGAACTTGATTTTGACCAAACAGTGCGAGCAGTAACAGATCTAATTTCAAATAAGTAGGTAGAGGCAAAGATGGACGAACAAGAATTTAATGAAGAAGGGCTTGACCCTGCGTTCATTGAACGTCTCAACTCCATCTCAACCGATGAGGAAGAGGCAAGAGTTAACGCCCTTCGTGTTGGCCTTGCCGACTATGACCTGGATGAAGACGACATCCAAGTTCTCGAGCAAATGGGTGCCGCTGACGGAGTACCAGTTCTTCTCCCAGCGCTTCCAGTTCTAGCAATCGTAGGTAGACCTAACGTTGGCAAATCTGCTTTAGTGAACAGAATCATTGGTAGACGTGAAGCTGTTGTTGAAGATAAGCCAGGCGTTACTCGCGATCGTGTTTCCTATAAAGCTGAATGGAACGGCCGTAAATACACTCTTGTTGATACCGGTGGTTGGGAACCAGATGCCAAAGGAATTGATAAGTCTGTAGCACTTCAAGCTGAAATAGCAGTTGAGCTAGCAGATGCTGTTTGTTTCGTAGTTGATGCAACTGTCGGTCCAACCGCAACCGATGAGCGTGTAGTGAAGATGCTTCGAGCAAGCAATAAACCAGTTTTTCTTCTAGCCAACAAAGTTGATGATGAACGTATGGAGGCAGAGTCTTCTTCGCTTTGGTCTTTAGGGTTGGGCGAACCTCATCCAGTTTCTGCTCTCCACGGTAGGGGAGTCGCGGATCTGCTGGACAAAGTAATTGCTGTTCTGCCAGAAATCTCAGCAGTTGCTAAACAAGAATTCGGTGGCCCTCGAAGAGTGGCGATTATTGGCCGACCAAATGTTGGTAAGTCTTCACTTCTAAACAAAGCTGTTGGATCAGAGAGAGCTGTGGTCAATGACTTAGCTGGAACAACAAGAGACCCGGTCGACGAGCAGGTTGAACTCGGTGGAAAAGTCTGGCGCTTCATTGATACCGCAGGTATTCGACGCAGAGTTCATCTCGCTCAGGGGGCTGACTTCTATGCTTCGCTGAGAACTGCTTCAGCTCTAGAACGAGCTGAAGTTGCAGTTGTTGTTCTAGATGTCACCGAAAAGATTAGCGAAGCTGATATTCGAATCGTGGACATGGCCCTGGAATCAGGGCGTGCACTAGTTCTTGCCTTCAACAAGTGGGACAACCTTGACGAAGATCGCAGAGAAATCCTAGAGCGTGAAATTGAAACAGACCTAGCTCACGTAGCTTGGGCTCCTAGGGTCAACATTTCTGCCAAGACAGGTCGTCACTTAGAGAAACTGGTGCCAGCTCTAGAGGTTTCTCTTGACTCGTGGGATACCAGAATCCCAACGGGAAAGTTAAACGCCTTTGTTCAAGAACTAGCCATGGAGTTCCCACACCCTGTTCGTGGTGGCAAGCAGCCAAGAATCTTGTTCGCAACTCAAGCCAGCTCTAGACCACCTAAGTTTGTCCTATTCACTACCGGTTTCTTAGATCCGGGCTATCGTCGCTTCATTATTAGAAGACTTCGTGAAACCTATGGTTTTGAAGGTAGCCCAATTGAGGTTGGCATGCGAGTGCGGGAAAAGCGCAAGCGCTAAGCAACTAAAGTATTAGATACACTAGGCCGCTTGATAGGAAGCGATTAGGAGAAGATGGCTGAAAACAATCCGCAACTAAGCGATAAAGTACTCACTTGGCCTAATGCCTTGAGCGCTTTAAGGCTGCTTCTTGTGCCTGTGTTTTTTTGGCTAATTCTTATTGAACAAAACCTTTTGGCATTTTCCTTACTGGCGTTTTCCAGTTTCACCGACTGGTTGGATGGCTATCTTGCCAGAAAACTAAACCAGATGACTCGCTTGGGTCAACTACTTGATCCTGCAGCGGACAGACTTTTTATCCTTGCTTCACTTCTTGGACTAGCAATCACTGACAAGGTGCCTTGGTGGCTAGTCGTGGTTATAGTAGGTCGAGACTTCCTGTTGTTCTTTACCTTGCCTATCTTGGCTCAGGTTGGCTATGGTCCTCTGCCAGTTAATTACTCGGGGAAAGCTGGAACTTTCGCCCTACTCTATGCTTTCCCACTAATGCTGCTACCAGCGGTTTTACCTTCAGAATGGTCCATAGCTATCTACCCACTGGCCTGGGGTTTCGCCTTCTGGGGTATCTGGATGTATTGGTGGGCAGGCGGGATCTATTTAATACAGGTTTATAACATCCGAAAATCAGCAAGGTCAACCTCAAGTATTCTTATCTCTAAGAAGGAGAGTAAGTGAACGAGTTCGAAAGCGATAAGTCTTCAGGTCAAGGCGATGAAAATGACGCTACTAGGACCTTCTCAGAGGACTTGCTGCCAAGTGACCCTAATGCCTTGAGTAGTGAAGAGCAGCTTGCTGTTGACTCATTACCTTCGGGCAACGCTTTGCTAGTTGTCAGAAGAGGGCCCAACAAGGGTGCACGTTTCTTGCTTGACGCGGATCTAATTTCTGTCGGGCGCCATCCAAATGCCGATATCTTTCTTGACGATGTGACCGTCTCACGAAGACATACAGAAATTAGTCGAGTTGGAACAGTTTTTACAATCAAAGACTTGACTTCACTCAATGGAACATATTTTGAAGGTAAGCGAGTCGAAGCTGCTGAACTATTCAACGGAGCTGAAGTTCAAATCGGCAAGTATCATTTCACTTTCTATTCATCTAAGAAAGAAAACTAGAGTTGGCTACCAGCGAAGCATCAAATCTTTTTGGACCTCGGCCATCCAAGCTTTCCACTATTGGTCGAGTAATTGAACTTCTTAGTCCAGATTTTCCTGATCTAACCCCGTCAAAGATCAGATTTCTCGAAGAGCAAGGTCTAATCAACCCGCACAGAACTGAATCTGGCTACCGTAAATTTGATGACTCTCACATCGAGAGAATCAAACTTGTTTTGGAATTGCAGAGAGACAAGTTTCTACCTCTTAGAGTAATCAAGACTTACCTAGACGAACTTGACGCAGGTAAGCAACCGTCTCTGCCAACTGGAACGAGAAGACCTAGCGTTAATCGGAAGTTCAGCAAATTGGAGCTAATTGCCGAGTCAGGCATAAACGAAACGCTGTTGGCTGAAGCCCAATCAAACTCTTTGATCTCTAGCGAGCCTTTTGAGTTCAGCGACATTGAGATTGCTCGTTCTTTGATGCAGTTATCGCGATTTGGTATCTCAGCTCGCCACCTGCGGGGAATCAAAACTGCGGCTGATCGAGACCTTGGAATAATCCAGGGAGTGGTTGCTAGCGTGCAAAAACAACGTGACCCGGCTGCAAAATCACGTGCAGCGTCCTATGCAAGTGAAATTGAGTCCCATTTTTCTCTGATCCGATCAGAGTTAATTCGTTCCGTTATCGATAAAATCGATTAACGCGACACGCCGAAGAAGAATATTAACCGCGGTAAGTCGTAGGTAGCAGCAAGAATTAAGAAAAGTTTCAATCTCTAGTTGAACTTTAGAAACCCTGAGAGGAGGCCAGCATGGAAGAGAATCAAGCGGAGTCACAGAACAACAGTGAACTAGTCACTACCGAAACTGGCCGAATCATTCTGAGCGAAGCCAGTGAGTTCGCATACCTTCAAGACGAACTTTTCTCCGAGGCTCAGCCTTGGCACGACCCTAAAGTCGGCTACCGAGGAAACTCGGCTGCCAGTGCAGCGGGCATTAGTTACCGCCAGCTCGACTACTGGGACAGCACTGCTCTAGTTCAACCAAGTGTTAGGGGAGCGACCGGTTCAGGATCGCAAAGACTTTACTCGTTTAGAGACATCTTGGTTCTCAAGTTGGTCAAGCGCCTACTTGATGCGGGCGTTTCTCTTCAGCAGATCAGAAAAGCCGTGGCTGAGCTAAGACTTGCTGGTATTGGAGATTTAGCCAAGATCACCCTTATCTCAGACGGAGCAAAAGTTTATCTGTGCACCTCAGGAGATCAGGTTATTGACCTAATCGATAAAGGCCAGGGAGTTTTCGGAATTTCCGTCGGTCGAGTACTTGGCGAAGTAGAGGCCACCTTGAGCCACATCGACCCTTCTTACCTTGAGGAAATGGACGAGCTAACTCTTCGTCGCCTAAACAAAAAAGCTGTTTAGTTAATCTTCGATTTGGTTTTGCTCTTTGAACGCTTTGAGCTGTTTTCTGGTCATGGTCTGTCTTAGGACGTCGTTCCACTTATCTTGATATTCGTCAGAAACTGGTTCGGTAATAACCATGTCAATCCTTGGTGCCACTGGTTCTGTGTTTTCCTTGGATCTTCTAGCTTTCGGAGGAACTGCTGCTCCGGCTTCTCTAGTTCGCTTGGCATACCTGTTCTTAGCAACAGCTCTTCGGCTTGATTCCAGTCGCTTCATGTCTTCTGAAGCAAAAGATTCCTGAGCCTGTTCGAGTAATTGGTCAAACTGGATAGCTATCTTGGCGGCACTTTGACCAGGCCAAGAGTGTATTGACCTTCCGGCACCCTGGGATTGCTGAATCGCTGACTTCTCCTCAAAAGCAGGGGTAAGCAGGAATGGTCCGTAGGTCTCTTCGAGCTCATTGACCCGATACTGATGCTCAGCAACGCTTGGGCGAAGTCGGTTGATCACAACACCAAACATGGAAACTTGCCTGTTAACGCTTTTTCGAAGCTCGGAGAAAGCTTTCATGGCATTCTCAACACCGAGAAGCGAGTTGATTGAAGGTTCAGTAACCAAGAGCACTCGATCGCTGGCCACCCAAGCCATTCTGGTCAGAGCGTTCATGCTGGGCGGTGTGTCGATGATGACCAGGTCGTAGTCAGCCTCAATCTTTGATATTGCCTGGTCGAGGTTCCAGAGCGACTTGAATGAAGGCTTTGTTTCGTTTTGAAGGCTCAGTCGTGGGTTGGCAGCCATGACGTCTAGGCGACCTGTCTGTCCCTTGGCCCAAGATGAGGCTACAATTGCTTTCAACACAGAGTTGTGTCGGGGCTTTTTGAGGACTTCAGCTGCTGAGTGTTCAAATTCCCCAACCGCACCTAAACCATTGCTAGCGTTGCATTGGGGATCTAAGTCGATCACCAAAGTTCTAAGGCCCTTAGCCATGGCGGCAGAGGCAAGACCCAAAGAAATCGTGGTCTTACCAACTCCGCCCTTAAGGGCACTAACGCTTAACACATGCACTCGTCTAGGCTACCTTTTGATTTATGTGCAAGCCACTATTTAGTCCGTTTGCCTTTAGTTAGGAACTCGTGTTCAAAAAGATTTTGGTCGCCAATCGAGGCGAGATAGCCATTAGAGCGTTCCGCGCTGCCTATGAGCTAGGGGCTAAGACTGTAGCCGTTTTTGCCTATGAGGATAGAAATTCATCTCACCGTCTCAAAGCCGATGAGGCATACCAAATCGGTGAGATTGGCCATCCAGTTCGGGCTTATCTAGATGTTGAAGAGATCATCAGGGTTGCTAAAGAATGTGGCGCGGATGCTATTTATCCAGGATATGGCTTCTTATCCGAGAACCCACACTTAGCCGAAGCTGCTAAAGCAAATGGAATTGTCTTTATTGGACCAGGCTCACATGTCCTAGAACTTGCTGGAAACAAAGTCAACGCTAAAGAAGCTGCTATCGCTGCTAACGTTCCAGTTCTCAAATCTTCAATCCAGTCGGCGGATATCGATGAGTTAGTGTCAGCCTCTAACGGGTTTGGTTATCCATTGTTTGTCAAAGCCGTCGCCGGTGGTGGTGGAAGAGGCATGCGACGAGTTGCTGAAGAAGCAGAACTCAGAGCGGCTCTTGGCGAAGCAATGCGCGAAGCTGAGAGTGCCTTTGGAGATGCGAGAGTATTTCTTGAGCAGGCTGTGCTCAGACCTCGACACATAGAAGTACAGATACTTGCCGACAGCCAAGGCAATGTCGTGCATCTTTTCGAACGCGACTGTTCAGTGCAAAGAAGAAATCAAAAAGTTGTGGAAATTGCACCAGCGCCAAACATCGATGAGGAGCTTCGTCAAGCTTTGTATAAAGACGCGATTGCTTTTGCGAAACAAATTGGTTACCTCAATGCTGGAACCGTTGAGTTCCTGATTGACACTGTTGGAGCAAATGCTGGCAAACATGTCTTCATTGAAATGAATCCTCGTATTCAAGTTGAGCACACAGTAACAGAGGAAATAACTCAGGTTGATTTAGTGCAATCTCAAATGCGTATTGCAGCAGGGGAATCACTAGTTGATCTAGGACTTAGCCAGGACCAAATCGAAATGCATGGTTTTGCTATTCAATGTCGAATCACAACCGAAGACCCATCGGCAAACTTTAGGCCAGACACTGGAAAAATTACAACCTACAGATCGCCTGGTGGTGCAGGCATTCGTCTAGATGGTGGCACAACCGCAACCGGTAGCGAAGTCAGTCCATACTTTGATTCGCTTCTGGTGAAGCTAATTACTAGAGGTAGAGATCTGCCGGCAGCTATCAGTAGAGCTTCCAGAGCACTTGCTGAATTTAGAATCAGGGGTGTTTCTACCAACATTGCTTTCCTTCAGGGAGTGCTATCTGACCCAAGCTTTATGGCTGGAGAACTAAGCACTGCTTTCATTGATGAAAGACCAGAGCTCCTAAGTTCTTATCCATCCCTTGATCGTGGAACCAAGATTCTGAACTGGTTAGCCGATGTAACGGTGAACCAACCATATGGGGTAAGAGGTAACCTAATTTCGCCCGCAACTAAATTGCCAAAGCTGGATTTAACTCAGCCTGCACCATCAGGCTCAAGGCAACAGCTTCTAGAACTAGGTCCATTAGCGTTTGCTCAAGAGTTACGTAATCAAGGACCAGTTGCAATCACGGACACAACTTTCAGGGACGCTCATCAGTCACTTTTGGCAACCAGAGTAAGAAGCCGTGACCTTGTTGAGGTAGCTCCATACGAGGCTAGGATTCTGCACAAACTTTTCTCAGTTGAGGCATGGGGAGGAGCGACCTACGATGTTGCTCTTCGTTTCTTAGGTGAAGACCCTTGGGCAAGACTCAACTCACTTCGCGCCGCTATGCCAAATATTTGTATTCAGATGCTTCTGCGCGGACGTAACACAGTTGGTTACACACCATACCCAGTTGAGGTTACCGATGCTTTTGTCAAAGAAGCTACCGAAGCTGGTGTTGACATTTTTAGAATCTTTGACGCATTGAATGATGTCAACCAAATGAATCCAGCTATTGATGCTGTGCTAAAAACCAAAACTGCAATTGCTGAAGTTGGTATCTGTTACACCGGTGACCTACTTGACCCTAAAGAAGATTTATACACTCTGGATTACTATCTAGATCTGGCAAGGCAAATCGTTGCTGCCGGTGCTCACATCATCGCTATCAAAGACATGGCAGGACTACTGAGACCGCAGGCTGCTGCCAAGCTAGTCAAAGCACTCAGGTCTGAATTTGCTGTGCCAGTTCATCTACACACCCACGACACCGCAGGTGGTCAGCTAGCAACTCTTATTGCTGCAATCGATGCAGGTGTCGATGCAGTTGATGTGGCATCCGCACCTATGGCTGGCACAACTTCTCAGCCATCAGCTTCAGCGCTGGTTGCTGCCTTGGCCAACACCGATAGAGACTCAGGTATTTCCCTCGATGAGATAACCGCTCTGGAACCATATTGGGAAGCAGTTAGAAATGCTTACGCGCCATTTGAGTCTGGACTGCCAGGACCTACGGGTCGTGTCTATAAGCATGAAATCCCTGGTGGGCAACTCAGTAATCTCAGACAGCAAGCTATTGCTCTAGGACTTGGCAACCAGTTCGAACGTGTCGAAGATATGTATGCAGCTGCCAACCAAATACTTGGTCGTCCACCGAAAGTAACTCCATCTTCGAAAGTGGTTGGTGACCTAGCTCTGCACTTGGTAGCTGTAAATGCTGACCCAGCAGACTTTGCGGAAAACCCACAGAACTACGACATTCCAGATTCCGTTATCGGATTTATGGCTGGTGAGTTAGGCGATCTTCCTGGTGGCTGGCCAGAGCCATTCAGAACCAAGGTTCTGCAAGGCAAGAACCCTAAATTTGGACTCACCGAAGTTTCTCCCGAAGACCTTGAAAATCTGAAATCTGAAGATTCAAGAGTGCGAAGAAGCACATTGAACCGCTTGCTATTCCCGGGTCCAACCAGAGACTTTGACAAGGCTAGAGCGACCTACGGAAACCTTGATGCTGTTGACACTCTCGACTACCTCTATGGTTTAGAACAGGGCCACGAGCATGTCGTCGAAATAGCCAAGGGTGTGCGAATCTTTGTGGGCTTAGAGGCCATCGGCAGTCCAGACACTAAGGGCTTCAGGACCGTCATGGCGACCCTCAACGGTCAACTTAGACCCCTAAACATCAGGGATCGAAAGATAGCCTCAGACGTGGTTGTGGCCGAAAAAGCCAATGCTGCGAACCCTGCTGAAGTGGCGGCTCCATTTGCCGGTGTGGTAACCCTCCAGGTGGTCGAAGGCACCGCTGTCGCTCTTGGGCAGCCAGTTGCGACCATTGAAGCCATGAAAATGGAAGCCACAATCACAGCCAATATTGCTGGAATTGTGAGGCGTTTAGCCATTGGCAAAACCCAATCTGTCGAGTCAGGTGACCTGATTCTCGTTGTCGAACCTCAGTAGCGAATAGACTTGAGCGAGAAAAGGTCCGGCTTGGCGGCTTTTCGAGCAGTAATTGAACAAGGGAATAACTTTGGCTGAAAAATCAGAACGTGGACTTCTCCGTCGAAAAAAGACTGAAAGTCCTGCACCGGACTTATCAACAGCAAGCTTGGACGCGGGCACGATTGACCTGACCACCTCAACTTCTTCAATAAACGTGGTTACCGAGGCAACTGCAATCGTTCCGCAATCAGAATCAGCCGTAGACCTATCGGCAAGCAGTCAAGCTGGTTACACAAGACGCGACAGTCTTCGTGGTGATGCTTTTGATCAGCCTGAACCGGCTGCCATGTTGACGGCAGATCGCCTCATCGATGTTTCTCCAAAGAACAGACCTGCACCTGAATCTGGCATGCGCCGATTCCTTTACTTTTTGTCTCTGAAGACAATCAACCTTGGCGATAACCTTCGAGTTCGTGAACGTAAGGCAACCGATGCCAGAATCTCTACTCAACTGGATGGGGGAGCAAAATTCGTTCCTGTCCTAACCCGTAAGGGTGGAGTGGGTAAAACTACTGTTACAACTTTGCTTGGCATGGCGATGGCTCTTGTGCGTGAAGATCGAGTTATTGCCATTGATGCCAACCCTGACCGAGGAACTTTGGCTGAACGTGTTAGCAAGTCAACTCGATTCACGGTTAGAGATGTTGTGAACCGTGCAGCTGCAGTGGACGGCTTTAGTGATTTCTCAACAATGGTCTCAAGGGATGCAACAAGATTGCACGTGCTGGCATCGGATAGCGACCCAATGCTCTCTGAGGCCTTCGACGAGGGTGACTACAACGTAGTTGCCGATATGGCGGCTCGCTACTACACAGTGATTTTGACCGACTGTGGAACTGGAATTGTTCACTCGGTTATGCGTCCAACCCTGCAGAGAGCAAATGGCTTGGTTATAGTTTCAGGTGGTTCAGTAGATGAGGCCAGGTTGGCTTCTGAGACCCTTACCTGGTTAGAAGCTAATGGTTATGGCGATCTAGTTCGAGGCTCTGTAGTGGCATTGAACACAGCAACACAGGGCACAAACCTAGTCAAGCTAAATGAAATTGAAGCTCACTTCAAATCTCGTGTTCGTGCAGTGGTAAAGATTCCATATGATCCAGCGCTGGCAGCAGGATCGGTTATCAAGTTTGACCAGTTACACAAAAACACTAGAGCAGCGGCTAGAGAACTTGCTGCTCTAGTCGTTGAAGGTCTTGCTAAGTCGAAATAGCCAATGGCAGTTCGTGAAATACGTCTCTATGGCGACCCAGTCCTAAGTTCGAGGTGCGATAAGGTCGCAGACTTTTCTGACAAGACTAAATCACTTATCGAAGATCTGATAGATACCACTAAGGAACCAGGTCGAGCAGGTGTGGCAGCCCCACAAATAGGCATATCACTTCGAGCTTTTAGCTATAACGTCGACGGCAAAGTCGGATACCTAATCAACCCTGAGAACCTAATCCTTGAAGGCGAACCTGAACTTATTGAAGAGGGCTGCTTATCAGTGCCAGGACTTTGGCACAAAACTTTGCGATATCCAAAAGCTAAGTTATCTGGTTACCAACTCGATGGGACAGTAATCACAGTAAGTGGAGAGGGGCTTCTTGCTCAAGCCCTTCAACACGAGTATGACCATCTCGATGGAAAACTATATCTCGATCGCCTATCGGTTGAAGAGCGCAAAGAAGCTATGAAACTTCTTCGTCAAGCCGATTGGTTTTTGAACTAGATCTTGTAATCGCCGATGTTGTGGCAAGTTGACTTAGCGCTTGCAGCGTAGATGTCATCCACTAGGTGTGAGAAGTCATCCATAACTGCTGCTCTCTTGATCTTCAGCGAAGGAGTTAGGTGACCACTCTTCTCAGTCAAATCCTTAGGGAGCAATGCGAATTTACGAATTGATTCAGCGGTTGAGAACTTTGAGTTCACAGCTTCAATAGCCTTTGTGATCTCTGCGATAACAACTGGGTTGTTAGTTGCATCCTCAACACTTAGCTGTTCTTTGATTCCATTGTTCTCAAGCCAGATAGGAAGCATCTCTTCGTCTAGTGAGATTAGAACTGAAACGAAAGGCTTGGCATCTCCAACAACAACCGCCTGACCAATTAGTGGGTTAGCGCGAAGTGGATCTTCAAGAAGAGCTGGGGCTACGTTCTTTCCACCAGCTGTGATGATAAGTTCCTTTTTTCTACCGGTGATAGAAAGGAAGCCATCTTCGTCTAGAGATCCAATGTCGCCGGTCTTGAACCAGTCGCCCTCGAATGTTGAAGAGGTAGCCTTTGGGTTCTTCCAGTAGCTCTTTAGAACGTTTGTTCCTCTGAGTAGGATTTCGCCGTCATCAGCAATCTTGATTCCACAACCTGGAAGTGGGAAACCAACCTTGCCAATCTTGACGTTATCTGGACGTCCAATAGTTACTGGGGCAGTGGTCTCAGTTAGACCGTAGCCTTCCAAAACGATAAGTCCAATTGCACGGTAGAAGTGTCCTAGACGTGCTCCTAGTGGACCACCACCGCTGATTGCGTACTTGACTTTTCCACCCATAGCAGCGCGAAGCTTCTTGTATACAAGTGCATCAAACAGCTTGTACTTTAGGTTCAATCCAATGCTTGGGCCAGACTTGGTGTCCTTAGCCATTGACCAAGCGATAGCTGTTTCAGCGGCAGCGTGGAAAATCTTTCCCTTGCCCGCACCCTCAGCACGCTGCTCAGCAGAGTTGTAAACCTTCTCGAATACGCGTGGAACAGCTAACAAGAATGATGGGTGGAAACTTTGCATCGCCGGAGCAACAGTCTTTGAATCACCTTGGTGTCCAACTTTTACACCACCGGAGATACATAAAACAGAAATGAAGCGCGCAAAGACGTGAGCCATTGGCAAGAACAAGAGAGTGGATTCACCTGGGCGAACTACATCTGGAAGAACTGCTTGGGCGTTACGGCATAGATCAACGAAGCCCTGGTGCAACAATTCACAACCCTTAGGCTGACCAGTTGTTCCTGAAGTGTAAATGATTGTGGCGAGATCTGACATTCCTGCAGACTTGCGACTCTTCTCTAGGTCTGCGTCTGACACGTCTTTGCCGCCCTTTACCAATTCAGCGAGATCTTTGCCGTCAAGAGTCCAAGTCTGCTTGACATCCTTTAGAGACGATTTCACTGAGTTGAAGAGTTGAACCAATTGGTCGTTTGCGAAGATACAAGCGGTAGCGCCAGAGTCGCCTAGAATCCATTCGATCTGAGCAGGTGCTGAGCTTTCGTAAATCGGAACTGAAACAGCACCGGCAAACCAAAGAGCAAAGTCACACAGTGCCCACTCGTAGGATGTTGCGCTCATGATTCCAACACGTTGACCAGGCTTGATGCCGGCTGCGATGAAACCCTTGGCTAGAGCTTTTACTTCAGCAAGGTAATCGCCAGCGGTAACGTCTTGCCAAACGCCTGGCTCAACTTGCTTAGAAATAAGTGGAAGATTCGGGTCAACTTTGACTCGGTCCAAGAACAAATCTGTGATGTTTGTTTCTGGCTTTGAAACAACAACTAGGGGAACTTCGAATGTCTTCATTTAAACCTCTAACTTTGATTAATGGGGCCTAGATAAAACTTTTGAATAGCCTACACTTAGGCAACCCTAAATAACATCCAAATTCAGATGCCCGCAAGACATTCTCAGGTAATAAACTGGAGTAACTGTCGGCCTAATCCCAATCCCTAAGGAAGTTCATGATCACCGTTGGAATTGACGTTGGTGGCACCAAAATTGCAGGTGCTTTAGTCGACGAAACAGGCCGAATTCTCATGAGCCTAAAGGTGCCCACCCCTGCTGAAAACACCGATGATCTGATTAACGCCGTTGTTAAGATGGTAAATGAGCTCAGAGCTGGTCAAGAGATACCGGCTGTTGGAGTGGCTATTGCAGGATTTATTGATGCAAAACGGTCTGAGGTTATGCATTCGCCCAACCTAAGCCTGAGAAATGAACCACTCAAAGCTAAATTAGAGTCAAAACTAGGGGTTGAAGTCTTCATCGAGAACGATGCCAACGCCGCAGGCTGGGCTGAATATAGGTTTGGCGCAGGGCGTGGCAGTGACCACATGATGATGATCACAATTGGCACGGGTGTGGGCGGGGCAATAGTTGCCAACGGTCAGCTTTTCCGCGGAGGCTTCGGTATCGGGGCAGAACTTGGTCACACAAATTTCATTCCAGATGGCAAAGAGTGCGGTTGTGGACAACACGGTTGCCTTGAGAAATATGCCTCGGGAACATCACTTTTAGAATCTGCCAAGGAACTGGCCGCTTCAGGCACTGCGGAAGGCGCTAGGTTAGCCGAACTTGAGTCAAAGGCTGGCGAACTTACAGGTTCTGAGGTTTATCAGGCCATAAACGAGTCAGATCCAGGAGCACTGAGACTACTCAATGAACTTGGCACCAACATTGGCAAGGCTGTTGCTTCCCTTACAGCAGTTCTAGACCCACAAATCTTGGTAGTAGGTGGTGGCTTGAGCGTGGCAGGGGAGTTACTGCTGAAACCTATCCGTGAGGCATACCTTCAGCACCTGCCAGCTAGAGGCTATAGGCCAGAGATGACTATCGTTGCAGCTGAGTTGATTAACGATGCTGGAGTTGTTGGTGCGGCAGACCTTGCTAGAACACACTCGCACGAGAGATAAACTAAGTCTTTACAGGTTTTATCTAGGGAAGCGAGGCTAGCCATGTGGTATTTTCTGCTGAAAAACATATTCCTAGGCCCAATTCTCAAAGTACTTTTTAGACCTTGGGTAAGAGGTTCAGAAAAAATTCCTTCAGATGGAGCGGCAATCCTTGCTAGCAATCACCTGTCTTTCTCGGACTCAATCTTTCTTCCGCTCATGCTTCGCAGGCCAGTAGTCTTCCTAGCCAAAAGTGAATACTTCACTGGCAAGGGAATAAAAGGAACTCTAACCCGATGGTTTTTCATTGGAACAGGTCAGCTACCAATTGACCGAAGTGGCGGTAAAGCTTCTGAGGCTGCCCTAAATACTGGGTTGAAGGTTTTGAGTCAGGATCAACTTTTAGGAATTTACCCTGAAGGCACTAGATCTCCCGATGGACGCTTGTTTAGAGGTCGTACCGGTATCGCCCGAATGGTTCTAGAAGCTAAGGTGCCTGTTTTTCCTGTGGCGATGATTGACACAGAGAAAGTTCAGCCAATCGGTAGAAGACTTCCACGAATCCGACGAATTGGAGTTGTTGTTGGCGAGCCTTTAGATTTCTCTAGATTTGCGGGGATGGAAGGTGACCGTCTAGTCTTACGAGCAGTCACTGATGAGATCTCTTATGAACTCATGAAACTCAGCGGGCAGGAATACATCGACGTATATGCCTCGACTTTGAAAAACCAACGCTAAAACCAAGTCAGGAATTCACCTTGTCATCAAACGAAAAAGTTGTTATAGCCGACCCAGCAGTCATAGCTGGACTGGACAACTATCGCAATCTTGTTGCAGCACAACAGCCAACCTGGCCTGACCAAAACAAACTAGAAGAAGTCAGAGCGACCTTGGCTTCATACCCACCACTGGTTTTTGCTGGTGAAGTAGACATTCTGAAAGATCGTTTAGCTCAAGCTGCATCGGGTAAAGCCTTCTTACTGCAAGGTGGAGACTGCGCCGAAACTTTTGTTGATGCAACTGCAGACCGTATTCGTAATCGTGTGAAGACCATGTTGCAGATGGCTGTAGTACTTACCTATGGTGCATCGATGCCGGTTGTGAAAATGGGTCGGATGGCAGGCCAGTTTGCCAAGCCACGTTCATCTGATACTGAGACGCGTGAGGGCCTAGAACTTCCTGCCTACCGAGGTGATGCTGTAAATGGTTACGACTTCACCTTAGAGTCCAGAACTGCTAATCCAACCAGATTGCTTCAGGCATACAACACTTCAGCGGCAACTCTAAACCTAATCCGAGCTTTCACTATGGGTGGTTTCGCAGATCTTAGATCTGTGCACGAATGGAATAAAGGGTTCACCGATAACCCTGCAAACTCTCGCTACGAAACAATGGCTAAAGAAATCGACAAAGCTATTAAGTTCATGGCAGCATGTGGTGCTAACTTCAATGAACTTCGCACAACAGAGTTTTATACCTCGCACGAAGGTTTGCTCTTTGACTATGAGCGTCCAATGACAAGAATTGATTCACGCACTGGCACACCATATGACACCAGTGCACACTTCATTTGGATTGGTGAGCGCACCCGCAAGCTAGATGGTGCTCACATGGACTTCCTTTCAAGAGTTAGAAACCCTCTTGGTGTCAAGCTTGGCCCAAACACTTCAGTCGATGACGTGCTTGCGCTAATTGAAAAACTTGATCCAGAGCGTGAACCAGGCAGGCTTACCCTAATCACTCGTATGGGTGCCGGCAAGATTCGCGAGGCACTGCCAAAGCTTGTAAAGGCAGTCAAGGATTCTGGTGCTCAACCGCTTTGGGTAAGTGACCCAATGCACGGTAACGGTATAACAACAGCTAACGGATACAAGTCCCGCAGATTTGATGATGTGATGGATGAAGTTAGAGGTTTCTTTGAAGTCCATCGTGACCTAGGAACTTTCCCTGGTGGAGTGCACATTGAACTTACTGGTGATGATGTTGCTGAATGCCTAGGCGGTAGTGAACACATTGATGAAGTTACTTTGGAATCAAGATACGAATCTCTTTGCGATCCAAGGTTGAACCACTCTCAATCTTTGGAGCTTGCATTCCTTGTTGCAGAAGAATTAGCCGCTAGATAATTATCTAGAGCGGATTGTTACGCTCTGACCTACGCGAAGCGTAGTGCCAACTGATTCGCTAACGCCAGTTACTTTTTTGATGCCATAGTCCTTGCTCAACCATTTGGTATCAATTACAACCTTCAGGCCTA
>JBMOFL010000013.1:0-29958 GCA_049314335.1 Rhodoluna sp.
TGTCTAAGTTGGCGGAAGCCTATGGCTGGCAGTATGTTAACCCTCAGAACATCAGCGACTATGAGTTAGCACTTGAGATTAAGGGTCGAGTAATTATTGAAGTGAAGTTGGATTAGCTAAGCGCATCAACTATTGGTTTGAACTTTAGTATTGCTTCTTCCAGTTCAGCTTGAGCATCAGATCCTGCAACAATTCCACAGCCAGCAAAAGCAGTTAGTGTTTCATCCTTGAGCTGAGCACCTCTAAGTGCTATCGCCCACACACCATCACCATCGGCACCTAGCCAACCAACAGGACCCGCGTATCTGCCGCGGTCAATGTTTTCAATCTCTTCAATAACTTCTAGGGCTTTATCTCTAGGAGTTCCCGCAACAGCAGCTGAAGGATGTAATGCATTAACTATCTGTAGGGAACTTGAGTCTGAGTTGAGAACAGCCTTCACATCACTAGCAAGGTGCCAAAGGTTAGGCAGCGCCATGCTAAATGGTTCTGCATCAACATTGATCTCTACACAAAACTCTTCAAGTGATGTAACTAGTGAATCAATTGCAAACTTGTGTTCAGCCCTGTTCTTAGGTGATTCAACAAGTGCTGTTCCAATAGCCTGATCAACACCAGGGTCTGTGCCACGTCCTGCTGTTCCAGCTAAAACTCTTGCACTTACTTCAGAGTGCTGTACCTTGACTAGAAGTTCAGGGCTAGCTCCAAACAAACCTGCAACAGAATAGATGTAACAGGTATCAAACTTGCTCTCAAGTTTCTTGAGTGCAGGATTGATATTGAAATCTTTTGTCACAGTGGCTTTGATGTCTCTTGCCAAAACTACTTTTTCAATCTGCTTAGCTTCGATTGCTTCTAAAGCCTTTTCGACATTCAACTTGTATTGCTCTCTTGTGATTTGACCTGGCTCAAATGAAGCAGGAACGAAAGTGCTGGACAAATCAATCAAGTCAAGAGCATCTGCTTCAGAGATGTTTATGGTGGTCATCCAGAGACTGTCATCATGCTTACCGATAACTACTTGGGGGATAACTAGGACACTTGTGGTTGGACTACTTGCAGAGAAAGCTATTGAACCAAATGACATTAGCCCTGAACCTGAAAGGTTGACCTGATCTGAGATTTCAGCGTTACTGACGGTATCTCGCCAGAGCTGATCTAAGTCAAGAATCCGATTAGGTCCTGAGGCTTCAAGACGCAGGGCTTCACCCCAGCCAATAAGTCCCTGGTGCTCGTAGATGAAGGCAGAACTGTTTGAACCTAGGAGGTCTGCGAAGTTGAAACCCTCGGTTAGGCCTAGTTCAGTAGCTGTAATGAGCCTTGAATTCACCTTTAGGGACAACTACTTACTTCCGTTATCTTCGACTGAGCATTTTCTGTGAAAGCCCCCGCGAGCCTAATTGACTGGCTTTTCACTGGGATATCCTAAAGACAAGCCTAAATCAGTGAAAGGAGCTAAACGTGCGGAAAGTTCTAAATACTCTCGCAGCTCTAGTGCTCCTTTCATCAATCTCTCTACCTTTAGCCAGTTTTGCGGATGAAGTTGAATCTGAGACTGAATCAACTAGCACTGAAGGCTCACACAGCGAGCACGATGAGATGGATGAGCTTCACCACGAAATAGAACAGATTTACGAGAACTTCGAAGGTGTTGTTATCCCACCAGTCGTAATGAGACTGGGTGAACAAATCAACCCGGATATGTATATCCTGCCAATACTTCCACTAAGTGGAGTTGAGAAGACTGGCCCATCTGGATCATCAAATCTGATTACTCAGCAAATCGGAGTACCAGGGTTTGAACAAAGAAATAGGGTTGACCCTCACAGACTTGCCCCAATTCCAGTCGAGGACTTGGTTTTGACTACAGAAACCCCAACAGACGAGTTCGTGGATGGGGCCAAGCAATGGGGCATAGCTCTAGTTGTTGTTGCCGTTGTTCTCTTAGGTTTCGCAGGAATATCGTCTTATCGAACTGGAAAAAGAAAATCCAGCAACCTTTAGTCTCTGGGGCAGTAGATACTAATCTGCCCAAAGATTAGACTTGGCTAGTGAATAAAGCGGATATGGCTAAAAAGCCGGCAGAAGTCGCAGCCATGTTTGATTCGGTTGCTGAGAGCTACGACCGCACCAATGATCTTCTATCTTTCGGTCAAGACCGTTTATGGCGCAGGAAAGTTTTAAAGACTGTAAACCCAATCAGTGGACAAACCGTATTAGATCTTGCTGCCGGTACAGGTTCCTCCTCTGTTGTATTTGCTAAGCCTGGGGTCAAAGTTATTGCCAGCGATTTCAGTGAAGGCATGTTAGCGGTTGGTAGAAAACGTCATCCTGAGCTTGAGTTTGTTTATGCAGATGCAACTAAGTTGCCATTTGGAGATAGTTCCATGGATGCGGTAACCATATCCTTTGGGCTTAGAAACGTTGTTGATCCAAAGAAGGCACTAGCTGAAATGTTAAGAGTGCTAAAGCCAGGTGGAGTAGTTGTTATCTGTGAATTCTCACACGTCGCTACACCAGTAATCGGTTCACTTTACCGCTGGTATCTAGCCAACATCTTGCCAACCCTTAGTAGGCTGCTAGCCAAGAACAAAGGTGCTTACGACTATCTTTCCGAATCAATTGCTGCTTGGCCTAAGCAAGAGGTACTAGTTCAGTGGTTAGTTGATGCAGGTTTTACTGATGCAAAGTACAAAAACTCAAGTTTGGGAATCGTAGCAATACACAGCGCTAAGAAAGCGACTAAATGAACAAGATAGTTTTACCTCCACAACTACGCAAGGTAGTTGATAAAGCCCTACTGAAGAAAATTCAGTCGGGCTTAGAGCAAGTGGAGATTCAACTTCTTGAAGCAGTTACTCATACTGATCCAGTTGCCAACGTCACCTCAAGACATTTACTTGAAGCAGGTGGAAAGCGACTACGTCCAGTTCTAGTTTTACTAGGAGCAGCTTTAGGCGATGACTCTAAGGATCAAGTTGTCAAGGCAGCGGTAGTTGTTGAACTTACTCACTTAGCTACTTTGTATCACGATGACGTTATGGACCGAGCACCAATGCGCAGAGGTGTACCAACAGCTCATGAGGTTTGGGGAAACAGCGTAGCTATCCTCACCGGAGATTTACTCTTTGCCCGCGCATCTCAGATTGTTAGCCGTCTTGGCGGCAAAGCACTTTCTTTGCAGGCAGATACTTTCGAGAGACTATGCCTAGGTCAGTTGCATGAGACGCTAGGTCCTCAAAATGGCGAAGATCCAATCGCTCACTATCTTCAAGTGCTAGCCGATAAGACAGGTTCCCTAATTGCTGCTAGTGCTGAACTAGGTGTTGTCTATGGTGATGGTCCTGACGAATACCGTGAACCGATGAGAACCTATGGTGAGAAGGTTGGTGTTGCGTTCCAGCTAATCGATGACGTTATCGATATCGCCTCAAACGAATCAGGCAAAACCCCTGGCACAGACCTGCGTGCAGGCGTACCAACCATGCCGACCCTTTTACTTAGAGCACACGCTGCTACTGACCCTAAAGCGCAGGAACTAGTTGAGATAATTGATGCTGGTCTCGAAGATGATGACCAGTTGGCTTTGGCAGTAAGCAAGCTTCGCGAGCACCCAGCTCTTGAAGAGTCATATCAATTAGCCAAGACTTGGGCAACTGAAGCTGTTGCCGCATTAGCACCACTACCAGACTCACCAGTCAAAGATGCCCTGCGAGTATTCGCTGAGGCAGTTGTTGACCGCGAACAGTAAAAAGGATTTGAGTTAACTTGAACAAACTGCGTTTAGCAATTGTTGGGGCAGGCCCTGCCGGTATCTATGCCGCTGACCTCATCATCAAAGCTGAGAGAGACTTTGATGTGAGTATCGACCTATTCGATTTACTTCCAGCACCATATGGTTTAGTTCGTTATGGAGTTGCTCCCGATCACCCAAGAATCAAAGGAATCATCAGAGCTCTCTATGAAGTTCTAGATAGGGGAGACATCCGTTTCTTTGGAAACGTTAAATACGGAACTGACATCACTCTTGATGAACTAAAGAGCCACTACAACGCAGTTATCTTTGCAACCGGCGCTATCAAAGATGCTGAACTAAATATTCCTGGTGTTGAACTTGACGGTAGCTATGGTGCAGCTGATTTTGTGAACTGGTATGACGCGCACCCAGACTTCCCTAGAACTTGGCCTTTACACGCTAAAGAAGTTGCTGTTCTTGGAAACGGGAACGTAGCACTCGATGTTGCAAGAATCCTAGCCAAGCAACCAGCAGACCTGCTATCAACTGATATTCCAGACAATGTGTATCAAGGTCTGCTAACTTCTCCTGTTACCGATGTCCACGTCTTTGGAAGACGTGGTCCTGCTCAAGTGAAGTTCACCCCACTTGAACTTCGTGAAGCATGTGACATTGAAGGTGTAGACACCATCGTCTATGACGAAGATTTCAAATACGATGCTGGATCACAAGAAGCAATCGATACCAATAACCAGACCAGAGTTATGGTCAACACACTTGAGAGTCACCGAGGTAAAGAAACTACTGGTGCTACAAAGAGGCTTCACCTACATTTCTTTAGTTCACCTAAAGAAATAGTTGGTGAAGATGGAAAAGTATCTGCTCTGAGAATTGAGAGAACAGAACTTGATGGTTCAGGTGGTGTTACTGGAACTGGTGAGATTAGAGAATTCCCTGTGCAGGCTGTTTACCGAGCTGTTGGTTACTTTGGTTCAGAGTTAGATTCAATTCCTTTTGATAGTAAACACGGCGTTATTACTAATGCTGCTGGAAGAGTTTTAGATTCTTCAGGTGAGCACATTCCAGGTATCTATGCAACCGGGTGGATCAAGCGTGGACCGATTGGGCTTATCGGTCATACTAAGAGCGATGCTATGGAAACAATTGCTTGTGTGATTGCAGATAGAGACACTTGGTGGACTCCAGCCCATGCAGATGAGGGTGACATTGTTTCGCTTTTGAACTCAAAGGGTGTTCAGTTCCTAGGTTGGCCAGAATGGCTAAAGATTGATGCAACTGAAAAAGCTCTCGGAGCTTCTCAAGAGCGTGAGCGAATCAAGCTAGTCGATCGCGAAGACTTCCTGCACGCAGCATTCAAGAAAGACTAAGTGGCTAAAAGAAACGGCATCACCGACGAGCGGGCGAAAACAGCCCAGCTAGCTCTAATGGTTATCTTTTTTACCCAAGGGTTTGCAACCTTGTCCTGGATGCCTCGTATTCCAGAGTTTATTGATAACCTCCAGGTCTCTAAAGAACTATGGGGAGCAATCATTGGTTTTGGTGGAGTGGGCTCATTGATTCCGCTGCTATTCACATCAAGGCTAGTTATTCGTTATGGAACAACGCCAATCATCAAATTCTCAAGTTTTGCAATGGTGGCTATGCTTCTAGCTTTGCCCTACCCCACACAATGGTGGCTGTTCCTAGTTTTCAACTTCATGCTTTCCTTTGCAATTAGTGTTTTCAACATCGCTCTAAACTCTCAGGCTGTGATGTTCCAGAAGCGAGTGAACAAGGTGCTACTTGGTAGTTTCCATGGCTCATGGAGTATTGGTGCAGCAGCATCTGCCGGAGTCTCCAGCATCATCGCAGCCTTTACTCCACTAGAGCTGCAGATGTTCTTGATGTCGATGCTCTGTCTTGTGCTATTTGTTTGGGCGGCAAGACATATGGTTCAGCCTGCAGAGAGTGATGCTGTTGACAGGGATGTTCCTTCTGAGAGAATTTCTTGGCTAAAGACACCTCCTTTCTTATGGCTATTGGCTGTTGGTGGCTTTATGGGAATGTGGCCTGAGTTGGTACTCATGGACTGGTCAAGCGTTTATGCCAAGGAAGTTCTAAACCTTGATCCTTCAAGAGCAGCTTGGCCTTACACAATCTTTGTGATTGCGATGATTGTTGGTCGTTTCTCTATTACTCGATTGACCGAGAAATACAATGTTGCAAGGCTTTCTCAAGTTGGTGGAATCTTTGGTTCGATTGCCTTAGCTTTAGCTATCTACCTTTCAGCAACACTTGCTGATGAGAACCAGAACCTAGCATTGTTCTTATTGTGTGTCTTCTTCGCTATCGCAGGTTTAGGAATTTCTTCGATGGTGCCAGGCTTTTTCAGCATGGCTGGAAACGTTGAGGGTCTATCAACAGCTCAAGCTTTGAGTAGGTTGCTTTTGTTCAACACAATCGTGGTCATCTTCGCAAAGATGGCGATGGGTTCTCTAATTGATGCATCTTCTTTGCCACTGGCGATGATTTTCCCCATAGCAACTTTTGTTATTGCTGGAATTATCAGCGGTATCGTGGCTAATCGATTCAAGAAGATAGCTCTGAACCGAGACTATATTCCTGAATAGGTCTAGCGGTAATTCGTAAACTGAACGTCTATGTCTAGATCGCTTGAACGCAACAGCTCCATTACTTCTTGAAGATCATCACGGCTCTTGCTGGTTACTCTTAGCTCATCACCTTGAATGTTTGCCTTGACAGACTTAGGTCCCTGCTCACGGATGATCGCAGCAATCTTCTTGGCCTCAGGTTGTTCAATGCCATCCTTCAGGGTGGCTTCGATACGGAATTCTTTACCAGAGGCATAAGGCTTGCCATCGTCAAGGCTCTTTAGTGAAATGCCACGCTTGACCAGCTTGCTCTGGAATACATCGAGAACAGCCTTGACGCGTTCTTCGCTATTCGCTTTCATCAGGATCTTGTCGCCTGACCACTCAATTGATGCACCAACACCTTTGAAGTCGTAGCGCTGTTCAATTTCTTTTTCAGCCTGGGTTAGAGCGTTAGACGCTTCTTGCTTGTCAACTTTGCTGACTATGTCGAATGAGGAATCTGCCATAACTGTGATTCTAACTAATTACTGGGCGGAAGGCGCTTTGGCAGTACTCGAACGGACAATAAGTTCTATTGGCCACTCGGTAAGTTCAGGAACCTTCTGGTCAGGGTTATCTAGTAACTCCAGCATGGTGGTAGCCAGGAGTTCCCCTTGGCCAACAACGTTCTGATTGATTGTTGTTATCCCGAAGAATTCGGCAAGCTCATGGTTATCAACTCCGACAATAGAAAGATCAGCTGGCACATTCAAGCCAAGATCTTTAGCAGCCAGGAGCACTCCAACTGCTAATTCATCTGATGAGGCAAAGATTGCTGTTGGTGCATTGACCGGATCGCCGAGTAGGTTTTTGGCTGCAGCATATCCCTCTGGCATTGAGTAGCGAGATACCGCTCGGTACCAACCAGGTCTTGGCTCTATGCCGGCTGTCTTGAGAGCTTCTTCGTAGCCAACTCTTCTAACGTCGAAGACTTTGTAAAACTTATCGGTCGACTCACTCTGGCCAATCATGGCAATCTTGGTATGCCCCATAGATAGCAGGTGGTTAGTTGCAAGATAGCCAGCGGCCTGGTCATTAATTCTTATTGTCTTAGCACCTTGGACAGAACCACCTAATGAAACCAAAGGCTTATTCACTTTGGTCAGAGCAGCAATCTCCTCTTCACTCATTTTCACGGAAACACACAAAACAGCATCTACTCTCTTACGAGGAAGAGACTTAGTGAAGATTGACTTACGGTGCTCGTCACCTGCGGAGAGGTTATACAAAGTCACGTCGTAGCCAGCTGCTACCAATAGTCGGTCAATAGCCTCCAATATCGTGGCAAAGAACCATCGATCAACGTAAGGAACTACAACACCTATGTTCTTAGTTCTGCCTGTAACCAGGGTGTATGCCGAAGCAGAAGGGACATATCCCAATCTGTCAGCCACTGACTGGACCAGTTCTTTAGTCTCAATAGAGACGTAATCCTTACCACTTAGAGCTCTTGAAACAGTTGCTGTGGAGACTCCAGCCTCACGAGCAACATCGACTATGCCAGCCACCTAAAAACCTTTTTCTGTAAATGTATGCAAATCTCTATGTAATCTATCTACCCTTACACACCCTTTCAGGAAATATCTCCAGATTGGAACCTATTCGTTGCCTAAAGGCGATTAGCGGAGAAGGCTCTGTTTCAGGTATTCTTTAGAGGCATCCGTCCGGCTGAATACAGGCGGCCGGAAGCACTGGCTAGTTACCCAAGCGGCCAAAGGGATCTGACTGTAAATCAGCCGGCTCAGCCTTCGGGGGTTCGAATCCCTCACTAGCCACGAAAGCCCCAGCCCTCCACGGCTGGGGTTTTTCACTTAAGTCGCAGCCAAACGGTCTGGTTGGGTTCGATAGCTTGAGACACCGGAGAGCTAGCAGCTAACAGCTCGCTTGCAGGCAGAAAAAGCGAATCTGTGCCGAAGTTATGAATTACAAGAATTCCTTGGTTCAAGAAACCCAGCGACCTCTCACCACAGAACTCCTTGACCCATTCAAAAGAACCTGAACCCAGGTTCAGTTCTTTGCGTAGTTTTAGTGCCTCTCGATACATCTCCAGAGTCGAACCTTCAACCCCGGTTTGTCTATCTCTTGAGTAATCTGCGTAGCTAGCAGGTTGAGGTAACCAAGCGGCTCCGTTAGGGCTAAAACCATTTGATGCTGAAGCATTGGCTTCCCAAGGTAGTGGCACTCTGGCACCATCTCTACCGACTCGCTTACCTTGAGTTCTAAAGAAGGTTGGGTCCTGACGGTATTGATCTTCAAGAGTTGAGTGTTCGGGAAGACCTAGTTCTTCTCCTTGGTACAAATACATCGAACCAGGTAGGGCAAGAGTGAATAGGGTTGCTCCTCTAGCTTTAGCTAAACCAAGTTCAGTGTTTGGTTGTGGGTCCTTAGCAGAGATACCATCTGATGCTGTTGCTCTACCGTAGTTACCACCGAACCTAGAGGCATGTCTAATCACATCGTGGTTAGAAAGTACCCAAGTTGATGGCGCACCAACAGAGTCAAAGGCCGAATACGATTCGTTGATGGTGGCAAAGATTGTTCTTGCATCCCAGTTGGAATCCAAATATCTAAAGTTGAAGGTTTGTTGGAACTCATCTTCTCTTACCCAAAGTGCCATGAAGGAAAGCGGTAAGACATAGGCTTCACCACACATCACTCGTTCACCTGGATAGGAATCTAGAATCTTTCGCCAAGATCTAAAGATTTCATGAACTGAATCTTGGAACCACATCGGAGGTGACTCTTCACCTTCGATAAATCCTGCTCCAGCTCTTTCAACGTAAGGGTGATCTGGTAACCCTTTGGCTTTAGCCATCGCGTGCGGCTGATCAACTCTGAAGCCATCAACGCCTAGGTCTAGCCAGAACTTCAGGATGTCTTCGAACTCTTTTTGAACTGCTGGGTTCTCCCAGTTCAGATCTGGTTGAGAGGAATCAAAGAGATGGCAATACCACTGACCAGGGGTGCCATCAGGATTAGTGAGCTGTGTCCAAGCGGGACCACCAAACATTGATACCCAGTTGTTCGGAGGACCACCGGCTTTACCTTCTTTGAAGTGATAGTAATCACGCTCAGGTGAACCAGGTTCAGCCTTCAAAGCTCTTTGAAACCATTCGTGCTGGTCACTGGTGTGATTAGGGACTAGGTCAACTAAGACCTTCAGCCCTAATTCACGTGCTCGTCTAACTAGTAGTTCAAAGTCACTAAGTGTTCCAAACAGTGGATCAACATCTATATAGTTGCTGACGTCGTAGCCAGCATCTTTCTGAGGTGAAGACATGAAAGGAGAGAGCCAAATAGCATCAACACCAAGTGTTGAAAGTGATTCGAGCCTTGAGGTGATACCAACTAGGTCACCAAAACCATCACCATTACTGTCAGCAAATGAACGTGGGTAAATCTGATAGATAACCGCTGAACTCCACCACTTAGCCTTAGGGTCCGCAGCATGCTTTAGGTCTATGCCTTGATTCATCAGTCCTGCTTCTCTAGATTTAGCCTCTCCCAGTATTTCAGTTCTATGCCCTTCCTTTACGTTCCTCGACTAGGGGTATAACGGGTTTATTGGAAATAGCATTGGTCTAGTGAACATCCAGAAGATTAACTATCCAGCAGACCTGCCGGTTAGTGCTCGCCGTAGCGAGATTTTGGAAGCTATCAAGCACAACCAGGTAGTTGTTATTGCTGGTGCTACCGGTTCCGGTAAGACCACCCAGATTCCTAAGATGTGTCTTGAGCTGGGTAGAAACAGCATTGCTCATACTCAACCAAGAAGAATTGCAGCTAGAGCGGTAGCTGAACGAATTGCTGAAGAACTAAAGGTTGATTTAGGTGACCTAGTTGGCTATCAGGTTAGGTTCACTGATAAGTCAGGTGCTAAGACCAAGATCAAAGTAATGACTGACGGTATTTTGCTAAATGCCATGCAGAGAAACAGAAAGCTTGAACAGTACGACACCATCATCATCGATGAGGCTCATGAGCGAAGCCTCAACATTGACTTCCTGCTCGGATACATCAAACAACTACTCCCTAAAAGACCAGACCTAAAAGTAATCATCACCTCCGCAACCATTGACCCAGAATCCTTCAGTAAACACTTCAATGATGCTCCGATCATTGAAGTCTCTGGAAGAACATTCCCTATTGAGGTGCGCTATCGTCCTATCAATCAGGATGAGGAAGACAATCCTGATCCTGATGCCAGCACAACTGCTCGTGATTACGTAGATGGCATTCTGAGTGCTTTAGATGAACTGGTTCTAGAAGATAAAGGCGATGTCCTTGTTTTCCTTTCCGGCGAATCAGAGATTAGAGATGCTCAAGAAGCAATCCAAGGAAGAATCACGGCTGGTTCCTTAGGAACAGGTGTTGAAGTTCTACCTTTATATGGAAGATTATCGTCAGCTGAACAGCACAGGGTATTTGAAACCAGCAAGGTAGCAGGACTCAAGAGAAGAATCATTTTGGCTACCAACGTTGCTGAAACTTCTCTCACCATCCCTAACATCAAATACGTTATTGATGCTGGAACTGCGCGTATCTCAAGATACTCACCAGCAGCTAAAGTTCAGCGTCTTCCGATTGAAGCTATATCTAAGGCAAGTGCTAACCAAAGAGCAGGTCGTGCCGGTAGAACTAGTCCAGGGGTCGTCATCAGACTTTATTCAGAACTTGAGTATGAGGCTAAGTCAGAGTTCACTGATCCTGAAATTCTTAGAACTAACTTGGCATCGGTAATTCTTCAAGCGGCTCAACTAGGTCTAGGGGAGATAACTAAGTTCCCATTCCTCCAAGCTCCTGAGCCAAGGGGTGTAAAGGATGGTTTGTCACTTCTTGCTGAACTTGGTTGCTTGAAAGACCCTAAGAGCAAAGAAGTTGAACTCACTGACGTGGGTAGGAGCCTCGCTAGGTTACCAATCGAACCACGCTTTGGTCGGATGCTTTTGGAATCAAAGAAGCATGACTTAGTTCGTGAAGTGATGATCATTGTTGCAGGTCTCACCATTCAAGATCCTCGTGAGCGACCGGTCATCAAAAGGGCTCAGGCAGATCAAGCTCATGCCAGGTTCACTGATGTCACAAGTGATTTCCTAACCCTTCTAAACCTCTGGAACTATGTAGATCAAAAACAAAAGACACTCTCTTCATCAGCCTTTAGGAAACTGTGTAAGAACGAGTTCCTCAATTACCTTCGAGTAAGAGAGTGGCAAGACCTAGTAAGGCAAATAACCTCAATAGCTAAACCACTTGAGCTAATTCCAGGCAAGCCTAAATCTGACCCTGACGGAATACACAAGAGTTTGCTCTCAGGATTACTTTCTCAAATAGGACTCAAGCAACTAACTGATAAGAAGGCTGGAGATCTAGTAAAGAAGAGTGACAAGCCAGCCAAGGCAAGTAATGAATACCTAGGTTCCAATGCAAAGAAGTTTGTTATCTTCCCTGGCTCTTCTTTAGCTAAGAAGCCACCGGCTGCAGTTATGAGTGCGGAACTAGTTGAAACCAGTCGTGTGTTTGCTCGAATGAATGCGGCAATCAATCCTGAGTGGGCTGAATCACTGGCAGGAGATCTCTGTAAGAGAAGTTTCAGTGAACCACACTGGGAGAAATCTCAGGGCTCAGTTGTGGCCTACGAGCGGGTAATGCTCTTTGGTGTTCCAATCGTTGTTTCTAGAAGAATGCAGTATTCCAGACTGGACATGAAACTCTCTAGAGAGCTATTCATTAGGCATGCTTTAGTTCAAGGTGAGTGGGATTCCAAGCAAACCTTTGATAGAACAAATAGAGAACTACTCAAGCGCTTAGAAGAATTAGCTGAAACCTCTAAGAAACCGCTATACGCTCCTGATGATGAAGACGTTTATCGTTTCTATCAAGCACGAATTCCTCAAGAGGTTGTTTCAACTAGAAGCTTTGAAGGTTGGTGGAAGAAAGAGCAAAGAAGCAGCCCTAATCTTCTGACCATGACTCGTGAGGATCTGCTCCCTCCTGAAACAACAGAACGTATTGAGATTCCTAGTAACTGGGTCTTCGGCGAAGATACCTACAAACTTGAATACAAGTACCAACCAGGAGAGATTGAAGACGGTCTAACGGTTGTTATACCAATAGCTGAACTAACTGCCATTAGTAGAAGTTCCTTCGACTGGTTAGTCCCTCAACTAAGAGAAGACCTAATTGCAGAACTAATCAGGACGCTTCCTAAGAGCATTAGAAAGTATGTTGTTCCAGCAACTGACTGGTCTAAGAAAGCACTGGCAACACTTCCAGAGAACCCAACAGAACCACTGCTTGAAACTGTTGCCAAGACTCTCAGAACCCTAAGTGGCACACACATGACTGCTGCTGATTTCAAACTAGAAGAACTACCAACCTCTCTGCGTATTACCTACAAGCTGGTTGCAGAGAACAAAGAAGTAAGAGAAGTCAGCCTTGATTTGGATGAACTCAAACAGAAGTTTGATCCTGCTTTCATCAAACACAAACCGGGTACGGCAAAGGTTATTGCTCCAAACATTGATGCACTAAAGATAAAGAATCAGTTCATCGCAGATGTCACTGCTCAACTAAAGTCACCCGTGTCAACTATCACCGAAGAACTAACTAAAGAAGACAAGCTGTCGATTGTCTCAGTTGGTTATAGAAACGTTGCTGCATTCGTTGATGATGTGATTCTTGCTGTCATTCAAGATGAAATTGAGGGCGAGACAATAGTCAACCTCAATGCTCATGAGGTTAGCGAAGGAGTATCTAAGAGATTGCTAACTGAATGCGCAAGATGCGTGAAGCTAGTCTCTGAAATAGCTCTTCTGTCTCGTGAGGCAAGCAAAGCTATCTCGCAGATTCAAGAGATAAACCTGCTGTTTGTTTTAGCTAACCAAAAGAAACATCTTGCTCAACTAATGACAAACAAACTGATCAGCACAACAGGCCTGAACAGATTGGATCGACTACCTGTTTATCTTCAAGCTAACAAGATGAGAACTGTCAAGTTACTTGAAGACATGGAAAGAGATCGACGATTAGAGATTGAACTCAATCAAGCAATCTTGTTGTTTGAAAACGCAGGTGGCTCAATGCCTTTGAAAGAGGGCATGCCAGAAAACATCATCAAAGCCAGATGGGCTTTAGAAGAATTCAGAGTGAGCCTGTTTGCTCAAAGCCTTGGAACTTCAGAACCTGTTTCTAACGAGAGAATCAAGAAGATTCTGAACTCTTAGTCAAACCAAGTAGTAGGTGAGCCTAGAGATAGAAGAACAGCAAAAAGAACTGTCAGGGATACAACAATCACGATAATCAAAGTTATTGGCCTTGCAATGAACCAGCGGAACAATCTGTCAATTAGTCCAGAGTCTCTAGGGTCATTACTGGTGGTTGTTCGCCATGATCCTTCAAGCGAGCCATTCTTGTTGAGTCTTAGCTCGTAAGGGATGGTGGCAAAAGGAACTATTGCTAGAGCAACTGCCACAGAAGTCTTGCCTAGTCCCCATCTCTGGTTCACACCGGTAAGCCCTGCAGTTACCGCGTAACCCAAGAACACGGCTCCGTGGATACCACCTGCGATGGTGACAATTAAAGTATCGAAACCCACACTGCGCAGTATCAATGCAGTTATCAGCAGTGTCCAGGTAACCGCTTCTGCTTTGGCGAAAGTGTTGAACAGTTTCTTAGGTCTCATGGGTTCTTTCTTCATGCTTGTGTTCTTCTAAATCTATCAATGAGGTGCACTCAACTTTTATAATAAAAAAATGGCATTTGAACGAATTGATGGATTTAGAACTATAGAGTTTGGTACCCCTGGAAAATCCAGAGACACCATCTTAGATTTCCTATTCAATGGAAATAAGCGAGCAACCGCAGGGCTGCTTGAGCACGATTACGTTGCTGAAGGCGAGCCAGCTGAACATGTTGGCGAGATCTTGGTTGTGGTGGGTAATGAGAAAGAGCCGTTAGGCAAGATTCAGGTCACGCGAGTTGAAATCATAAAGTTTGGTGAAGTCCCTGATGAATTTGCTCTAGCTGAAGCCGAAGGTGATTTATCTGGGGATGACTTTAGAGACAGTCATGGTAAATTCTGGGCGGGCTGTGGCTATGAAATCAACGATGACACTCAGGTTGTTTGTGTTTACTTCGAATTGGTTGAGAAATACTGATAGGTTCACTTCGGGAACAGGAAGTTACATTAAAGTAACAAGCTATTTTGAACCTAACCTGCTAGACGAGTGTTACTAGTATTAGGTTAACCATTGCCATAGGGGGAGATTAAATGACTAAGAAACCTGCCAGTGCCGGAAAGATTGTTGCAATTACATGTGGTTCACTATTCGGGCTGTTCGTTCTGCTACCAATTCTGTCCAGTCTGTTGTTGTTCGGGGGCTTCGGCGGTAATTTCGGTTCACTTGTTTTGTACGCAGCTATTGGAGTCGGGGTCTACTTACTAATTCGTAGAAGCAAGAGAAAAAATGCCACCCTACAGGTAGAGGTTCCTGTAGCACCTGTAACACAGGTGGCCTATCAAGCGGCTACCCCTACCGCTGTTGCTTCAACTGGTGGAGATCTTCCTACGACAGTATGTGAACACAGTTTCACTGCTGAAGAACTAAAGGGTAAGACTTCGGTTACCTGTCCTTGTGGCTTTACTTTCAAGACCAAGGACCTGCTTGACTATAAGACACTAAGTGAAAGCTATCTTCGCATCGAGCATGATTTGATGAACGTGCGACAAAGACTCGTTGAAGCAACAGGCACAGGATCTCCAGTTGCAGCTCCACGCACTGTTACCCCTCAAGCAGCTCCTGCTGTGAAGCAGATTAGAAAAGAAAAGAAATCACTTTCTCTTCAGCAATGGTTGATCATGGGAGCTGCAGCAATCATCGTGATCGCTGGAAGCATCTTTGTTTCTACTAACCTTGACACTCTCCCAGAATATGGATTCTTGGCAGTGACAACAGTCGTGGCTTTGGTAACTGGAGCTCTTGCATTCTGGGGAAGAAAGTTCTCCGTGATGTTGGCAAACTTCATGGCCACATTCTCTTCCGCCATGTTGATGTTTGCCCTTTTGGTAACAGGAGACATCCTCTCCGAATCATTTACTTGGGAAACCGCTCCAGCTTGGTTCTGGACACTTGACCTTGCAATCGTTGCTGTTGTTTCTTTTGGTCTTGCCAGGTTCAAAGCAAACTTTGGCTGGAAGATTATTTCTTTGGCAGCATTCACCGCAGCAGGCATAGTTTTTGCCTTCGGAGAACTTGGATCAAGGTTTGAATTCGCGAACCCATCGTTCGGTTGGATGTCTGCGACCCTTGGCCTTACCGGCATCTTGGTGGCACTGGGTAGCAAAGCGATTAGCAGAATGCAGTTTGCTGTCGAAAATGGCACACCAGATCGTGAGTATGAATTGGATCTGGCTAAGCGCGAAAACACTGCACTCAAGAACTTCACTTTGTTCACCTTTGCGGCATTTGCAATTCTTGCCTTACAGTGGCCAATCACAAGTGGTCTAGCTGTAGGTGCTGCTCCTGAACCTGTTTCGTTCTCAGCATTTGCGCTGGTAACAGTTCTAGCCTTGGCTACCAAGTCACTTTGGTTTAGTGCAGTTATCAGTGACGAAGATAGGTTTGCTAAACCTGTGAGCACCTGGTTGCACATCTTCTCTTTCACAACAGTGGCCTTGGCTCTAGCGTCATGGCTTTCCTATGGCATTGGCGAGAACTACTGGGCAGCGCTGTTCGGCACAATCACTCTGATGTTTGTTTTGGTTGGAGTTGGCTTCAATGTGAAGAGATTCGCTGAGTTCCCAGTGGCTGTTGTCACAGCTCAGGTTGCATTAGCTGGATCTTGGATTATTTGGTACGCAGGTGTTCCAAGCTTTAGCGATTCACTGGCAGCAATTTCACTATTGCTAATCGCATTCGCTTCATCGATGCTTTACCAAAGCTGGTTGGGTATCCGCGGAAGCTCTGTAGTAGTGGCTAGCGTTCTGCACTTTGTTGGTCTATTTGCTTTGGTCGCGAGAGTACTTATCACTGATTTCAACCCGGTGAGCTTAGAGCACGCTTTGATTAGCTTGGGTGTTATCGCACTAGCTGTTTCTTATTCCCCTGCAACAGCGTATGTCAACCGTAAGCTAGGCAAAGAGTTTGATTCAGGATCTCAGGCCCTGATCTACATTCTTACCACCGTGGTCGCGGCCCTGATTACTTTGCCAGCCACATGGGACACTACTCCAAATGATTACCTCTACTTAGCTGCAGTAACAGGCGGAAGCGCTCTGGTAGCAGGTGTAGGAGCAGCATTGCTTTCTAAGAAGCAGCAAGCAGTTAGTTTTGTAATGCTTCGATACAGCTACTCATTCCAGGGAATCTTAGCTTTCATAATGCTCACATCAACCAGAAGTTCGGAGCAACTCATTTATCCAGCGGTAACTCTGTTAGCTCTGGCAGCACTGAACTATGCAATGGCATGGGTGGCTAAAATCAGCACTTCAGTGTGGCTGGCTTATGGTTCATCACTTGCAGGAGTTCTTCTGCTAGCTATGGCTTATAGAGATGACTTGTTGATCTCAGCACATCTAGCACTGCTGATTGTGATTGCCCTTGCACTGAACTATGTACTGCGCATAGTCGATAAAAGAGTTTCTGGTAAATACACCAACTACTTCTCCCTCATCAGCGTGTTTGGTCTAACTGTGAGCTCATTTGTTATCAACTCCGAATCTTGGACCAACAGCGATAACTCTGGACAAATACTTCTGGGTCTCCTAATCCTTGTTCTAGTTGCAGGTCTTGCTGCAGGGTTTGCAGAGCTGGAGAGATTTGGTTCCGGTAGAGCGGGCATCGCTATGAGAATAGCCGGCCTAGGTTATCTATTCCTTGCATTCGTTACTGTTGCGAGCCTCTATCTCAACGAGGAAATGAATGCTAACTATGGGGCAGAAAACCTTGTTGGTTGGAGAAGGATATTCGTTGCGGCAGTATTTGCAGTTATTGTCTTTAGACAACTACAAATCTCAAGTAAAGCGAAGTCTGAAACCACAACCGGTTGGTTTGCGCTTAGCTACCTAGCACCTGTGGCCATTGCCTTGATTTCAAGTCAACTCTTAAGAGACTCAATAGATCTGGATACGTTCAACCTTGAACTCTTCACAGTTCCATTGGCACTAGCGTTAGCGGTTCCTGCATTATTCAATGCAGCCGCACCACAGACTCTCAAGAGGCTGATTGGACTGGATGTGCCGCTGCTATTCCCTGTGGCAGCATCAGCTGTTTACTCGTTGTCCCAGGACGTTAATGAAGTTTCAACTGTCTACCGCTTGGTTGCCTCAACAGCGATACTTGCTGGGTACTCACTCTGGAGATTCAGCAAGAGCCAGACCTTGTTCTGGGCAGGTCTAGATTATGCAGGTCTTTTAGGGCTTGGACTATCGCTAGCGCAGCTAGTTGAAGTTCTCGCTCCAGAGCTACTTGATGGACCAGAACTATTCGGCATTGGCGCAGCAGGAGCAATTGTTCTTGGTAACAGAAACCTAAAGAAGGTTCTTGAGTTCAATTCGACTATCTTCACTCACGGTCTACCGCTATTTGCTTTGGTGTTGCCTTCAGTGATCTTTACTTACACAACGCTGGACACTTCTATCCAGCTAACCAACCCAACGCAGATCACTCGAATTGTGATTCTCTTAGTCATAGCTCTGGCAGCTTTACTGTTGGGTATAAGAAGTGGAAACCTTGGAACAGCTCTCGCCGGTGGTGCGTCGCTATCACTTCTACTGCTACCAATCACTTGGGCTAACGCAGGGCAGACTGAAGACTTCCAAAACATGGTTGCCCTAAGAGCTTTGGGTATATCGCTGTTCCTCTTCCTCCTTCTGGGTGGATTAAGAAGCATCAACAAGTTGCCAGATAGTAGCTATCTGTACCTGGGCATACCTTCGATTGTTGCTCTAGGCCCATCACTGTTCCTAACCATTGCATCCATAGGTGACTCATCTCTTACTCGAGTTGACTGGTGGAGATTCGGAATCTTGATGACAGCAACAGTGACCTTGCTAGTTGTTGGTGCCCTCAGATCACTCGGAGGTTTATTCTTCCCAGGATTAGTTGGAGTACTTGTTGGGGTATTGCCTTACGCGTTCCAGCCAATTGCTAGAGAGAGCTGGTTCCTGTGGGTAGTTCTATTGCTAATCGCTGGTGTTATGGTTTGGATTGCAGTTCGCCTAGACCAGTTACGCAAGCTAGGCAAATCAGGCACATCATGGATCAAGTCTTTACGGTAACTCGATAAGTTAAACAGAAGTGCCCAGCAACTATGCCGGGCACTTCTGTTATTCACCGCTTTCTGTTTACAACCTTATCCAAACTGTGTTGTCATGTTCTAATTCACCTTCGATTGTGAGGTCGTGTTGAGTAGTTGCAAGGATTTCTCCTGCAGGGATTACAACAGGATCACCCTTGAAGTTTGATAGCACCAAGATGCCATTGTTGATATAGGCAAGAGTTGACTCATCCATAAACTCATGAGCCCAACGGAACTCACCGTTACCCATGTCGTAGTGCTTACGCTTCTTAAGTAGTTGCTTGTATAGCTCAAGTGTTGAACCAGCAGCTCCTTTTTGCTCGCTTCTTGCGTATCGCTTGTATGAAGAAGGTTGAGGTAACCAAGACTTACCTGTGGTGGAGAAACCGTTGGCTTCATTAGCTCCTGCTTCCCAAGGCAATGGAACACGGCAACCGTCACGGCCCACTCTTTCACCCTTGGTTCTAAAGAAGGTCGGGTCTTCACGGTACTGGTTCTCCAGAGTGGTGTGTTCAGGTAGACCTAGTTCTTCACCTTGGTAGATGTAAGCACCACCGGGAAGACCAAGCATGAATGCTGATGCAGCTCTTGCTCTTCTTAGGCCTTTAGCTTCATCTGGTTGTTCATAGTTAGGGCCAATGCCATCTCCTTGCTTAGGGATCTGGTCATACGCCATTCTGGTTGCGTGACGAATAACGTCGTGGTTGGAAAGAACCCAGGTTGAAGGTGCTCCAACATCACCAAATGCTTTGAGAGATTCGGTAACAACCGCTTGAAGCTTTGCTTTGTCCCAAGGAGTTTCTAGGTAACCGAAGTTGAAGGTCTGGTGATACTCACCAGGTTTCACGTAGCTAGCCATTCTTGATAGTGGGTGAACCCATGCTTCACCACACATCACTCTGTCTTCATACTCATCCAAGATTGCACGGAATCTCTTGTTGATTTCGTGAACACCTTTTTGACCCCAGAATGGGTTCTCAACCTGAAGGCGAGCAATGAGCTCTTCATCTGTTTCTTTAGTCTTTACTGAATCAGGAGAGTCTTGACCAGACATAGTTGAGTTGTTGGCAACAACATCAGGTAGCCCATCAACCTTGATCATGCCGTGAGCTACGTCGATACGGAAACCAGCAGCACCTCTGTCTAACCAGAATCTCAATACTGAATCGAACTCAGCCCTTACTTCTTCGTTCTGCCAGTTGAAATCTGGTTGCGATGAATCAAAGATGTGTAGGTACCACTGACCTAAAGAGCCATCAGCTTCTGTGATTCTGGACCAAGCAGCACCACCGAAAACGGATTCCCAGTTGTTTGGTGGAAGTTCTCCGTTTTCACCTTTACCGTCTCTAAACATGTAACGATTGCGCTCAGCGGATCCAGGAGCTGCTTTGAGGGCTGCTTGGAACCATGCGTGCTGGTCGCTGGAGTGGTTAGGCACAAGGTCAACAATGATCTTTAGGCCAAGAGTGTTGGCTTTGGCAACCAGGTCATCGAAGTCAGCGATGGTTCCAAATAATGGGTCGATGTCCTTGTAGTCAGCTACGTCGTAGCCGGCATCTTTCTGCGGTGACTTGAAGAAAGGGCTGAACCAGATTGCGTCGATGCCTAGCTCTGCTAGGGAGTCAAGTCTTTGGGTTACACCTTGAAGGTCACCCATGCCATCGCCGTTACCGTCTGCAAAGGAGCGAGGGTAGATCTGGTAGATGACGCTTGTTCTCCACCATTCGGCGTCTTTTCGCGAGTGGGCAAGGACTTCGTTTGTGTATTCGGACATACCTTCAAAAGTACGCCAGTCGTGTTCGCTTTATTGACCTGTTTATCAAAATGTAATCGTTTACAGAAAACCTTGCTAGATTTGGTCTCGCACCTGATTCTCGCAAGACTTATCTCAACGACCTAAGTGATGAATGGGACACCAATGAAAACTGTTTTAGAACTTCTACCTAGAGGCCTTTATCCTCACCACGATGGGTCAGCACTTTATGTGCCAAATCAGAAGCCAAAGGTCGGCGACAAGATCAAGCTGCGTATTCGCATTCACAAAGAACTTGGCAAGGTAAAGGTGGTAAGGCTTCGTTTCAGTGAGTCAGGCGAAGCCTTCCCTTCAGCTCCAGCAAAAGTCATTTCAACTCAAAATGGTTGGTCCTGGTTTGAATCTGTAATCATTATGCGTAACCCATACATGAACTATCGCTGGTTCATTGAAATGAATGATGGCTCAAGTTACTGGCTAAACGCTCGAGGGCTCACTGAACTAGAAATGCCTGATGTTGAAGATTTCAGAATGAACACATTCTCATCTGCTCCGGACTGGGGTAAGAAGGCAGTGATGTATCAAATCTTCCCTGATCGCTTTGCTAAATCAGAGAAGGCAGCGAATCACAAACTTCCTAGCTGGGCAATCGCTAAAGGTTGGGGCGACAAAGTTATTGGAACAGGTCCTGGCACCAGTGAACAGTTATTTGGTGGAGATATCTATGGAATCATCGACCACTTAGATCACCTAAAAGATTTAGGTGTGACTCTGATTTATCTAACTCCAGTATTTCCAGCTAAGAGCAATCACAGATATGACGCATCTAGCTTTGCTGAAGTGGATAAGTTACTTGGTGGCGATAAGGCTCTCATCAAGTTAGCTGAAGCTGCTCATAAAAAAGGTTTCAAGATTATTGGAGACCTAACCTCTAACCACTCCGGTGCTGCTCATGAATGGTTCAAGGCTTCCTATAAGAAACCAGGAGCTAAAGAATCGGAGTTCTACTACTTCAGTAACAAGAACAAAGACTATGACTCATGGTTTGGAGTTCCTTCTCTTCCTAAGTTCAACTGGAACTCTAAGGAACTGAGAAAGAGATTTATCACAGGACCTAAGTCCATTGTTGCAAGATGGATCAAGAAGCCTTTTGCTATGGATGGTTGGCGCATCGATGTGTCGAATATGACTGGTCGTATTCGTGAAGAAGATATGTACATGGAACTACAGGTTCTTATTCGTAAATCAATGCAGAAGATCAACAAGGACACTATTCTGCTCGGTGAATACACCGGTGATGCCGCTTACCAAATACAAGGTGAAGGCTGGCATGGAGCGATGACCTATTACAACTTCACTAAGCCAGTATGGCGTTGGTTCTATAACCCAAGTGTTAAGGGTGAAGCTGGTTTCCTAGGTATAGGTAAAACCAAGATCAACGGCCATGAAATGGTGAAACAGCATCTAGATTTTGCCGCTGGTTTCCCATGGCATGTTCGTTTACACAACATGAATCCGCTTGATACTCACGACATTCCGAGATTCAAAACCTTTGCCATGCCAGGAGCACAGAAGGTAGCAGCTGGCATGCAATTCACTTTCCCAGGTATGCCAGTGATCTGGGCTGGCGATGAATTCGGGCTTGATGGTCACAATGGTGAAGAGTCGAGAACTCCTATTCCTTGGAATAATGAGCGACCAAACGATCGAAGCATGATTGAGGTATATAAAGCCTTCGCCAAGATCAGGAAAGACAACACTGCCCTGCACGATGGCTCAATGAGATTCGTCTATGTCTCAAATGAGGTAGTTGCCTACGTTCGTGAGAACAAGAAGCAGACCATCTTGACTGTGGTTAGCCGTGGCACTGATGCCAACGCGAGCATTCCTTTGGATGCTGTTGCAGGACTCAAGCAGGCTGAGAACCTGTTTGGCTCAGCCAAGTTAGTTATTGATGGAAAAGTGGCCAAACTGCCTTCAGAGCCTCTCAGCATCAACATCTACAGACTCCCAGCTGCCCTCTAAGGTTTGCCTTAGGTATACCTAGGTGGTAATCTCGATAAGTGTTCTAGCCTGCAATTGGAGTTAGTCACGCCCCGATAGCTCAGTGGTAGAGCACTTCCATGGTAAGGAAGGGGTCGACAGTTCAATCCTGTCTCGGGGCTCTGCGGCGGGGTAGCTCAGGTGGTTAGAGCACACGACTCATAATCGTGGGGTCGCGGGTTCGAGTCCCGCTCCCGCTACGCAAGTCCCCTATGGGGCAAATTGGATGGCAACCGCACGAACCGGTGCGCCATCGGCAGCCGTGAATTTCATCGGCAACAAACTAATCATTGGATTATCAAAATCAATTGCATCCAAGTTGGTTATATTCTCACAAATAACTCCAGCAACCTCTGCAATCAGGTGGTGAGATGGAAAACCAACACCTGGGTGAGTTTCATCTGGGGTCTCATCAATGTTCATTGCATCAATACCTATTACCAGAACACCTTTAGCAAGAATCTCTTTACACGCATCAGCTGAAAGAAATGGGTTGTTGAAGTATTGCTCGGTTTGCCAGTGAGCACTAAAACCTGTTTGCAGAAGAACGATGTCTCCCTCTCCAGCATCAACGAGTTGATCTTTGATCATCTCCCAAGTGATTTCTGCTCTTGGTGCAATTCCTAGAAGGTTCACAACAATACCCCTACCCATGAATCTCTCTAGGGGTAGTTCATCGATCTTTTCGGTTGCATCATCAAAGTGAAAAGGAGCATCAACATGTGTTCCAGATTGCGAACCCATCTTAATTGTTAGCAAATTGAAACCATCGCGTTCAATAGTGCTGTGTACCGCTAAATCAACAACAGGATCACCAGGATATACCTGTGTGTGCTGGTCAACAGGATGGGAGAGGTCAACAATCTTTGCAATCTTCATGCTTCAACCTTGGCACGAAACGTTCAACATAAACGCATTATTGGCAATACGATATTAAATGCTTCGAAGTCGGAGCCCCTAGTCAGATTGGAAATACTATGAGTCAATCGAACGGCACGGTACTAAATGCCAAGCCTAAAGCTACAGAGGTTGAAACCTTTAGCGTAAACACCATCCCAGATGCAGATAGAACCTCAAAGCCATTTGATCTTCTAAGAATTCAGTTCGGTGGTGCAAACACATTTGCAACAGTTCTACTTGGAACATTCCCAATCCTGTTTGGTCTTTCTTTCCTTCAGGGCCTAGCAGCAACAGTCCTAGGTCTATTGGTTGGAACATTGTTCCTGATGCCAATGGGTATCTTCGGTCCTAAGACTGGAACAAACAACGCTGTATCCTCAGGAGCACTTCTTGGTGTTCGTGGACGTGTTGTTGGTTCATTCCTAAGCTTGCTAACCGCAATTGCTTTCTACTCAATTTCTGTTTGGGTATCTGGAGATGCAATTGTTGGAGCACTTACTCGCATGTTTGGCATTGAGAAGACCCCATTCGTTTCAAGTGTAATTTATGCAGTAATCGGTCTTATCGTGATCGTGGTTGTTGTTTTCGGATACCAATTCATGTTGCTAATAAACAAGATTGCAGTTGTCTTCAATTCAGTCTTGATGCTGCTAGCTGTTGTTGCATTCTGGGGAGTGTTCGATGTGAACTTTGCTGGTACTCCTGATGCACTTCTACTTGGTGGCTTCTGGCCAACCTTCGTACTAGCTGCTCTAGTTGTAATGAGTAACCCAATTTCATTCGGTGCATTCCTAGGTGACTGGTCACGTTACATTCCAAGAGAAACTTCAAACGGTAAGTTGATGCGCGCAACACTATACGCACAGCTTGCAACTTTGGTTCCATTCATATTCGGTCTTGCAACTGCAACTTTGGTTACATCAAGTGACTACGTTGTTGGTTTGATCCAGGCATCTCCACTTTGGTATGCAGTACTACTGATCATCGTTGCATTCATCGGTGGTCTTTCAACAGGAACCACTTCACTTTATGGAACTGGTCTTGACTTCTCATCTGTATTCCCTCGTCTATCGAGAGTTCAGTCAACAATCCTTATTGGTGCATTGGCTTTCGTATTCATCCTTGCTGGTCGTTTATTCTTTGACCTTCTAGGTGCAGTGAATGCTTTCATCGGTGCGATTGTTGTTACAACAACTCCATGGATGGTAATCATGTCTATCGGCTACTTCGTTCGTCGTGGTTACTATGACGCAGCTGACCTGCAGGTATTCAACCAAGGCAAAGTCGGCGGTAAGTACTGGTTCTCTGCTGGAATCAACTGGCGCGGTATGGTCGCATGGCTTGTTTCTGCAACCATCGGTCTAACATTTGCTTACTACCCGCCAGTAATCGAAGGTCCATTCAACGGTGTTGCAGGAGGAGTTGACCTAAGCCTTATCACAGCTATCGGTTCAGCTGCCATCTTGTACATCTTGGCTCTGATCATCTGGCCAGAGCCAGATTACGTATTTGGCCCTAAAGGTTCACGCCTTGTTCCATCTCGTAAGGGTGCAGTTCCAGTAGTGGCACACAACCCAGGCTCTGCAGCGGCTAAAGTAGCGGCTAAGAGTAAAAATAACTAGCAAAGGCTAAACCAATGACTGAACAAATTCCACGCATTATTACAGGTGAGATTGTCGGTCAGGTTGACGCTACGGTGGTGCCCCGGTTCGCCGGGGCACCTACCTTTGCCAGACTTCCTCGTCTAGATGAAGTTGGCAAAGCCGACATTGCCGTTGTCGGAGTCCCATTTGATGCAGGCACTAGCTACAGACCTGGTGCAAGATTTGGTCCTGGGCACATTAGAGAAGCTTCTCGCTTACTTCGTCCATATAACCCAGCTCAAGATGCTCATCCCTTTGAATTAGCTCAAGTTGTTGATGCAGGAGATTTGGGAGTTAACCCTTTCAACATCGAAGAAGCTCTAGCAACTATTGAATCTGGAATGGATGCACTTACTGCTGTTGTCAGCAAGGTACTCACTCTTGGTGGCGATCACACAATCGTTCTTCCTATTCTTAGATCTCTTTATAAGAAGTACGGGCCAATCACAGTCATCCACTTTGATGCACACCTAGATACTTGGGACACATACTTTGGCGCTCCTTACACACATGGAACACCATTTAGAAGAGCAGCTGAAGAAGGTCTACTAGATCTAGATTCATGTATGCACATTGGTATTCGTGGACCGCTTTATTCAAAGCAAGATCTAACCGATGATGCAAAGTTCGGATTCCAGATTGTCCACACCGATGACATCGACACTTTAGGTGCAGAGAAGATCATTGAAAAGATTTCAAAGAGAGTAAGCAAGAAGCCTGCTTACATCTCGATAGATATAGATGTTTTAGATCCAGCATTTGCCCCTGGCACAGGAACTCCTGAAGCAGGCGGATTCTCATCAAGAGAAATGCTTAGGTTGGTAAGAGGACTTCATGAACTGAACCTTGTTGGCGCAGACATCGTAGAAGTAGCACCTGCCTATGATCATGCTCAGGTAACAGGGATCGCAGCATCACATCTTGCCTACGACCTAATCACTTTGATGGCTAAAGCCAAAGGCTCTAAATGAGTAAACAGCAGGTTCTAGATGCAGCAGCCAAAATTGTTTCTGACTTTGGCTCTCACAACACTGAAGCTTACTTTTCAGGGTTTACCCCAGATGCCAGCTTTATGTTTTATACCCACTCTGAAAGACTGAACAGCCGTGCTGAGTATCAGGAGCTTTGGGCTAAGTGGGAATCAGAGGATGGCTTCAAGGTTCATGGCTGTATCTCTACCAACCAGTTAGTTCAGCTAATCGGCGAAGATGCAGCAGTATTTAGCCATCTTGTTGAATCAAGAATTGAATTTGGCGGTGAGGTTTCTACTATCCACGAAAGAGAAACCATTGTTTTCGCCAAAATAGATGGCTCTTGGTTAGCCGTACACGAGCACTTGTCACCGGAGAATCTGCCAAACTAGTTCCGTGGTTAATCCAAACGTGCAGGGTAAGAAATACCCAGAGACAAGTCCTTATCTAGTTGGTCGTGAAAAGGTACGAGAATTCGCCAATGCTGTTTTCTCAACTAATTCAGTCAATCTAGATTTATTTGCAGCTCAAGCAGCAGGCTATACAGACCTTGTTGCTCCTCCAACATTTGCTGTTGTTATTCAAGAGAGAAGCCTTCCTGCTGTGCTAGCTGACCCAGAAGCAGACATCGACTTCTCGAGAGTTGTCCACGGAGATCAAAGATTTGTTTCAGTCAGACCAATAGTTGCAGGCGATGAGCTAACTTCAATTCTTGAAGTTGCTTCAGTCAAATCACTAGGTGCTCACTCAATGATTACTTTCAACACCGAGATCTTTGATCTTGAGAAGAAGTTAGTCTGCACAGCTATCAGCACACTTGTAGTTAGGGGAGAGTAATGACTCACATAAACATTGCATCTCTTGAAGTGGGCCAAGAAATCGGAAGCCACTCTTTTCACTTCACTCGTGATTCTCTAGTTCGATATGCAGGAGCATCAGGTGATTTCAATCCAATTCACTACCGTGATGACTTTGCTAAATCTGTTGGTTTAGATGGCGTGCTTGCTCATGGCATGTTGACTATGGGAGCAGCAGTTCAGGTGGCAGTTAACTGGGTAGGCGACGCCGGCAAAGTTATTGACTATGGAGTTCGTTTCACAAAGCCAGTGTTTGTCGATGCCAACACTGGAGCAGATGTACTAGTCATTGGAAAAGTTGGCGCTATTGATTTAGAGAACAACACTGTTCGTATTGATCTAAGTGCAAGCTCTGCTGAACTTGCAGTTCTAGGTAAAGCCCAAGCAGTTATCCAGTTATGACTCAATCGCTTAGTGAACTAACTACCATTCATGTTGGTGGTAAGCCTGAGCGCATCCATGTTGCTAATTCAAGAGACGAACTTATTGCTATCGCCAAAGATGTTTGGTCAAGAACAGAGAACTGGTTAGTCCTAGGTGGTGGCTCTAATTTAGTTGCAGCTGATGAACTACCTGGCCTTGAAGTTATTCAGGTAAGAAACCTAGGTGTTGAATACAAAGGCCAAGGCAGAGTAAGAGTTCAGGCTGGAGAGAACTGGAATGACTTTGTCATCCACGCTGCTAAACAAGGTTTAGCAGGTATTGAATCACTAGCCGGTATTCCCGGAACTGTCGGTGCAGCACCGATTCAAAACATCGGAGCCTACGGTCAAGAGCTATCCCTGACTCTGCACTCGTTGGAGTTTCTAGATTTCAAAACAGGTGAAATACAAATCATGTCCAAGACCGACTGCGGGTTTGGATATCGTGACAGCATTTTCAAACAAGGAAAACAAGGACTAATTACTTGGGTTGAATTCCAATTCTTCACAGATCTTCCTGCTGCTCATAATGAATTGCTTGAATCAAGAGTGGAAGAAGTGTTAGCGCTAAGGGCTTCAAAGGGAATGGTTCTGAATGACGCAGACCGAGACACCTGGTCTTGTGGATCATTCTTTACTAACCCAATAGTTTCTGAAAGCTTTGCCAAGACCTTGCCATTAGATGCACCGCAGTGGCCAACCGAAGCAGATGATGGACTAACAGTTAAGCTCAGTGCTGCCTGGCTCATTGAGCAGTCGGGCATCCATAAAGGTTTTAGCCTTCCAGGTTCAAAAGCAGCCATCTCTTCAAAGCATGCTCTTGCGATTACCAATAGGGGAGATGCAACAGCAGCAGAAGTCACCGAACTAGCCAGATACATTCAGACTCAGGTATCAAATAAGTTCGGAGTGAATCTAGCCCCAGAACCTAACCTGATTGGTTTCTAATTTAATTTTGCAACTGCAAGTGTGATGGCAAGGCTATACATCACAGCCGCTATAAAGATGTCTAGTATCTTCCAGAACGCTGGCTTGCTAACTAATACAGATGCCTTACTAGCACCAAAGCCCAGGCTAAAGAACCAGATGAAGCTAGCTGTTACTGCGCCTATGGCAAAGAACCACTTCTGATCACCGAACTGGTTAGCTATTCCACCTATAAAGATGACTGTGTCCAAATAGACATGTGGGTTCAAAAAAGTTAGAGCAAGTGTTGTGAGCACGGTCTGTTTCAGGTTCCCTGAACCAGATTCTGCAGCCTTCAGAGATTCATTTTTCATAAATCGCCTCAGTGATGTTGAGCCGTACCAAACTAAGAAGGCAACACCCACCCACCTAATAACTTCAAGTAGCCAAGGTAACGCCGAGATTAGCGCACCTAATCCAAGAACGCCTAAGGCAATCAGCGTCGCATCACATATGGCACAGATCAGCACCATAACCAGCACATGCTTTCTGAGAAGGCCCTGCCTCAGGACAAAAGCATTCTGAGCACCAATGGCAACAATTAGAGATAGCCCAGTTAGAAATCCTGGCAGTATGAGGTTCATGTCTTTCAGGATACTGGGCTAACTCTCTGCTGAAGAGGTTTAGGTAGGCTTAGGGTGTGAACGAATTTCCAAGAATCTCTCATCGAATTGGCTCCATTGCAGAGTCAGCCACGCTAAAAGTTGATGCTAAGGCTAAAGCTTTGCAAGCAGCTGGTAAACCTGTTATCTCATATGCTGCAGGTGAACCTGACTTCCCAACACCAGCACACATCGTTGAGGCAGCGGTTCTTGCAGCTAGAGATCCAAAGAACCACCGATACACACCAGCTGTTGGTCTACCTGAACTTCGTGAAGCTATTGCTCACAAAACAAAGGTTGATTCTGGAACGGAAGTAACTGCTGCCCAAGTTGTTGTGACCAACGGTGGCAAGCAAGCCGTTTACCAAGCCTTTGCAACACTTCTTGATCCAGGTGATGAAGTAATCGTGCCAACACCTTTCTGGACTACATACCCTGAAGCTATTCACCTAGCAGGTGGAGTTCCAGTAGAAATCTTCTCCGGTAGCGACCAAGGGTATCTAGTAACAGTTGACCAGCTTGAAAAAGCAAGAACTCCTAGAACCAAAGTTCTACTATTTGTTTCGCCTTCTAATCCAACTGGCGCTGTTCACTCTAGAGAAGAAGTTGAAGCTATCGGTAATTGGGCTTATGAAAATGGTCTGTGGATTATCACTGATGAGATTTATCAGAACCTTACCTATGACGGTTTGAAAGCATATTCAATTACTGAAGTAGTCCCAGAACTTACAGACAGAACCATCATGGTCAACGGTGTTGCTAAGACCTACGCAATGACCGGTTGGCGTTTGGGATGGATGGCAGGCCCGCTAGATGCAATGAAGGCTGCAGCCAACCTACAATCACACCTTTCATCTAACGTTTCTAACATCAGCCAGAGAGCAGCGATTGCTGCGCTTACCGGACCACAGGATGAAGTCCTAGCCATGCGTGATGCTTTTGATAGAAGAAGAAGAATTGCGGTTGATGAACTAAACAAGATTCCTGGTTGGGTTGCCCCAACTCCTCAAGGTGCTTTCTATGTCTACTCAGATGTGACTGGACTGCTCGGTAAAGAGTGGGGTGGTAAGAGAATTGAAACTAGCCTAGAACTCTGCGATTACATGCTTGATGC
>JBMOFL010000014.1:0-29668 GCA_049314335.1 Rhodoluna sp.
ACCTTGAGGTCAACTTCAGATAAAACTGGAATCTTGGTCCCATCGCTACCTGAGTTTTGATAAACAAAGCCAATTGGATATTCAGAATTAAACCATTGGCTAACTTTTCCAACCGTTAGTCGAGCTCCAACAATCTTTGCGGTTGCAGTAACTAAATCCACTCCAATAACTTTTGGCACACTTACTAGCTCTTTGCCTTTAGACACGAGGAGAGTGATTTGAGTTCCTCTAGGAATAAGGATTCCTGCTGCAGGTTCTGAACCAATAACCTGTCCTTTAGCAAAATCAGAACTAAATTCTTCTCGTATCGAAACATTTTGGGTTATGGCATCTACTTCTTCTGTAGCTAGCAGGACGCTTTTATCGCTCAAGTTCGGAACTGCTACTAGAGCGCCAGGGCCAACACCGAAGTACCAGCCACCAAATGAGCCAAGGCCCAAAGCCAAGACGCTTGCGATAATCCAACGGGTAACAACAAGTTTGGAGGCATGCTTTGCAAAAGGCAGCTCTTGCTCCTCGACACCAAGATCTCCCAGAACTTCTGTGAAGTTAGCATCCCTTGGTAGAACCATAGTTTCAGAAAGATTTGTGTTTGAAGTTGTTGCTGGTTCGGCAGGATTAGATTTAAGAATCTTTTCGATTTCATGAAGGGCAACCGCAGCATCGGCAGGCCTGTTTTGAGGCAGAGGTTCTGTGCACCAAAGCATGAGTTCATCCAATGCGGTAACAACTTTTGGATTCAAAGCTTTTGCCGAGCTGACTCTTTCAGAGGTGTGCATATATGCAATCTGTATTGCATCATCACCTTGAAACGGCTGCTCACCAGTGAGCATCTCATAGAGCATGATGCCAAAACTATAGATATCACTCGGAGTTTCAGCCTTACCTTTTCTTATTACCTCTGGCGCTAGGTATGCCACTGTTCCAACTAGAGATCCGGTGTCGGTGTTTGCTGATAGCTCTCTGGCTAGACCAAAGTCAGTTACTTTAATTCGACCATCATCTGATAGCAATACGTTCTCTGGTTTCAGATCTCGATGCACAACACCACTGGCGTGAGCCTGAGCTAGGGCGGAAAGCATGGCCTTGCTCACTTGTAGAACTTGAGGTGTACCTAGAGCTCCAAAGTCTTTGATGGCATCCCTCAGCGTTATTCCTTGAACCAGTTCCAAAACTATGAATGCATGACCTTGGTCATCGCCCTGATCAAAAATGTTTACGAGATTCGCGTGATTGACTTTGGCAAGCATCCTTGCCTCGCGAAAGAACTTATCTCTAAAAACAGGATCTTCAGATAGGTGAGGGTGAATGATCTTTACTGCAACTTCTCTATCGAGACGCAAATCCTTGGCCAAGTAAACGGTGGCCATACCGCCGCGGGCGATAATCTCCCTTATCTCATAGCGAGATGAGAGTGTGTAGCCGACTAAATTGCTCATAGATACTTTGACTTTACCTGTCGAAGCCACGCCCGACATGAAGGCTCTCGTAAAGATGGCGTCGGAGCGATAGATGTGGCAATCTTTAAGGGTGAGTGAACCTTTAGATCAAATAACGCAGTGGCTAACCATCCCGGAAGCGGGAGAACTCTTAGGCATAACACCTGGCAAGGTCAGACGTCTTATTGAAGATCACCATCTAATTGCAATCAAGGCAGATGGTGTTTACAGAATCCCCGCTGAGCTGATCATCAATGGCGAACCTTTGCCTCCTCTTAGAGGAACGGTGGTTTTGCTAATGGACTCAGGTTTCACTCTTGGTGGCGCAATAAAGTGGCTTTACACAGTTGAAGATTCTCTTGCAACAACACCAATGGCGGCTCTAATCGCCGGAAGAAAAGCTGAAGTTAGAAGAATCGCCCAGTCGCTAGCCTTCTAAGCGTCTCGGTTTATTACCTTCAAAGCCAGTGACTTTAACGCAGCTTTTGCTGTCTCTTCCAAACTTGAAGATTCCAGGGCATCTAAACTTCTATCAGCCAACTCAGTAATCATTCGTTCAGTTTTTGCTAAAGCACCTGACTCCTGAATAAGTTTTTGCATGAAAGCAATTTGTTGAGCATCCAATTCTCTGCTGGTAAGCAACTCTTCAAAACTATCTGCCATTGATGGAGCCTGTTCAGTCAATGCTTCTTTAGTTAGTGCGACAAGTACTGTTCTCTTGCCTTCACGTAGATCGTCACCCGCTGGTTTGCCGGTGACACTAGGGTCTCCGAAGACTCCCAGGATGTCATCCCTTAGCTGAAAGGCAATGCCGAGAGGAATCCCAAATTGAGTGAATACATTCAATGTGCTCTGGTCAGCGCCTGCAAAAGCTGCGCCAATGCGCAGGGGAGCTTCAATGCTGTACTTAGCGGTTTTGTAGAGAATGACTTTCTCTGCTCTTCCCACACCTTCTTTTACAGATCTGGTTGTCGCCGCGTTTTCTTCCAAAACATCCAGGTATTGACCAGCCATAACTTCAACTCTCATCAAGCTGAACTCATCGCGGCAAGCACTTTCAATCTCACGGTTCGGGGAGTGCAGCAGAGCATTACCAAATATCTCGCTTGACCAACCAAGCATCAGATCGCCGACAAGCACAGAACCGGCAACGCCAAATCGTTCTGGTGCGCCTGACCAGTGTTTTTCTTTGTGCAGAGATTCAAAGCGTTTGTGAATTGCTGGCGCACCTCTTCGGGTGTCTGATTGGTCTAAAAGATCATCGTGTACCAAGGCTGCTGCATGGAACATTTCAAGTGATGCCGCGATGCCAGCTATGGCTTGCTCGGATTCGTTGATCTCTTGTTCACTCTGGTGGTAGGAAGATTCTCCTAGCGATGCTCGCCATGCCCAATAGCAAAACAGGGCTCTGAACCTTTTTCCACCCTGCAACAAGCTCTGGGTGTAGTCAACTACTGGAATCAAATCGGTAGAAATAGCCTCAAAATCATTGCGTTGCTTGTCGCAAAAGTTGTCTAGATTTGTCTGAACCTGAGTTAACACGTTTTCGGAGTAATTCACTGCACTAGCCTAACTGGGGCGATAGGTTTAGCATTAAAGGCAAGGCAAGGAGATTATTTTGGGATTAAGCGAGAGCGAGCAGAAAGTTCTTGAAGAACTTGAGCGCCAGCTAACTGGCGGCAAGCCTGCACTTCAGGAAAAAGTCCGTCAGGTTGATGGCAAGGTCAAGTACGGCCGTCTTCTAGTTCTTGGCTCAGTCCTAGTGTTTTTAGGTCTAGGAATCATGGTTTTAGCAATCTCCATTCAGCAGGTGTTGGTAGGGGTGCTTGCTTTCCTAACGATGCTGACCGGACTTTATCTGGTCAGCCAAAACTGGACCAGCAAAGCTTTTAGAGAGAGTCAACCAAAATCAGCTCCAAAGGATGGCCCAAAGCCAGGAACAACTGGATATTTTCAAAATCGTTGGGATCAACGTAACGGCGACTAATCAGGGTATTTAGCCCAAAACTAAGGACTTCAGAGAAATTCTGAGGTCCTTTTTCCATTTAAGCCCCTATTATCTTTGGTTTTAGGAATTTCCCTCCACCAAGATACCCCTTGCTTTTATTGACCTGAACACGCCAGAATTGTAAGTTCTTACACAAATTTGACAATTAGTGGATGAAAGTGGTGTAATGTGGAGCATAAGTACAGTGGCGAACTAGAGGAAGGATCAGCAAGTGTTTATTGGTACTAGCTATCCAAAACTTGATGACAAGTTCCGCCTTATCCTGCCTGCTAAGTTCCGCGATCGTCTGGCTGGGGGAGTAATCCTCACTAAAGGCCAAGAGAACTGCGTTGTAGTAATGACCAGGGCTGAATACGAAGCCAGAGCTCAAGCACTGACTGCCGATACCACTGTTGGAACACAGGACTACAGAGTCCTATCTCGCCACTTCTTTGGCGATGCCGATGAGCAGACCCCTGATGGACAGGGACGAATCTTGGTCACCGCAAAACTTCGTGACTGGGCAGGTCTAGGTCGAGATCTAGTTGTCGCAGGTGCCGGAAAGCACATTGAAATTTGGAACCCGGAAACCAGAGAGACATACATGAACGCTGGTGCTGAAGCTTTTGCAAACTTCTCCGAAGGGGAGGTGAGGCTGAGATAACTCCTAGTTTCTAATCTCCAGCTATTTGGCTTCTGGATTTCTTCCCCGATTCCAAAAGCAGCAACCAAAAGGGTTCAAATGGATGGGGTTTAGAAACTAGGAACTAAAAGCGTAAAGATGTCCGAAATTTCTTCGCTCCACGAACCAGTTCTTCTTGAACGCTGTATCGAAATTCTAGGTGAAGCACTTCAAGGTGACTCTGCAATCTTGGTGGATGGAACTCTAGGTCTTGGTGGACATAGTGAAGCGTTTCTTAAGCGCTTCCCAAAATTAGTTTTAGTTGGAATTGATCGCGATGAGAACGCGCTTCGCTTAGCTGGGGAACGTCTAGCACCATTTGCTGACCGCATTCACCTTGTTCAAGCCGTTTATAGCGAGATACCTGAAGTTCTTGAAAATCTAGGACTAGATCTTGCCGATGCAATTCTTTTGGATCTAGGCGTTTCTTCAATGCAGCTCGACGAAAAGGAAAGAGGCTTCGCTTACTCATTCGATGCTCCACTGGACATGCGTATGGACTCTAGTGAAGAACTAACTGCTGCGAAAATTCTCAATGAATACAAGGAAGATGACCTTACTCACATCTTCAAGACCTATGGTGAAGAACGCTATGCCAAAGGTATCTCGCGTCAAATCGTGAAGATCAGATCCAAATCACCTTTTACTACCAGCAAACAACTAACTGACATCATCGCCAAAGTCGTGCCTTTTATCCCTGGTAAGAGTTCAGGTCACCCAGCCAAACGAGTTTTTCAGGCTTTGCGAATTGAAGTTAATCGCGAGTTGGAAATCTTGGAGGAAACAATTCCAGCAGTTATCGATGCTTTGAAGATTGATGGCCGAGTCCTGATTCTGTCCTACCAATCCCTTGAAGACCGCATCGTCAAGCAAGCGCTGGTTGCTGCCGCAACTTCGTCAGCCCCATTAGATCTACCAATCGAACTTGAACAACATGCGCCGGTCCTTCGACTTCTAGTTAGGGGAGCCGAGAAGGCATCAGAGCAAGAAATAAGTCACAACCCAAGATCAGCCTCCGTTCGTTTGAGAGCTGCTCAAAAGATAAGGAACGCAGCATGAGCGTACTAAGACAAGCTCAACCGATTCGCCCCCTTGCGCCGAGGCGACACCTGAGACCGGTATCCAACGTTGCCCAACCTGTCCGCAGAAGTGTGCCCAAAGTCAATGCCCAAGCAACACCACTTAGTGCACTACTTACCAAAACCCTGATCGGAAAACTTCTTGTTGGTTTCACCAGTGTTGCGTTACTAAGCCTGTTTGTGAACACTCTCTGCGATGGGGCTGTATACAAAATCTCTTCCCTCAAAATTGAAACAGCAGCACTAGCAACTCAGTCCCAAATTATTGGTCAGCAGGTTGACTCTCTTCGTTCACCGCAGAACCTTTCCAACAGCGCAAAAGCGCTAGGTATGGTTGTCAATTCTGATCCAGTTTTCCTCAATGTTCGAGAAGCAAAAGTTCTAGGCTCAGCCATCCCAGCATCGGCGACAGCTTCAAAAGCTGTTTCAGCAAATCTCATTGCAAATGCGTCAATGACGTATAGAAGTAATCCAAAGGCTCTCAAGGGCGGCAACAAATCAACCATTGATGCACCCACACTAAAAACTCCAACTGCGCCGAGTGTCAAGCAGGCTGTCTCAGGAACTAGCCAAGTAGCCTTAACTCCAGTGGGCATTCCAGCATCGCCAACAAACTAGACCATTTAGGGGCGTGAAATGCATTCGAGTGAGACCGACAGAAGGTACGCAACCTTTGTCGTGATCGTTCTTGCAATCTTGGCAGTCTTTGTTCTAAGGCTCACCTGGGTTCAGGTGATTGAAGCCGAGGCCATCAACAAAATCTCCACAGAAGCTCGCGAAACCACTAGAACGATTCCAGCTATTCGAGGCAACATCATCGATAGCGAAGGCCATATTCTCGCCACCACCATCATCAGCTGGGACGTGAACGTTGATCCCAAAAACGTAGGTCCCGTTGTTCTAAAGATTGGCGATCAGAAGGTTGCCTTTACCAAAGAGCAAATAGCGGAGAAGCTATCTGAGTTGCTTCGTGTGCCAACGGAAGAACTCTTAGAGAAAATGACTGGAACATCTAGGTATGCAAACCTAAAGAAGTCAGTCAGCGCAGCAACTTACTCAAAGCTCAAAGAACTCGATATTCCTTGGGTTTACTTCGACAAGAAGCAAAAGCGTCACTATCCAGATGGTGCGGTTGCGGGAAATCTTCTAGGTTTCGTTGGATCAGATGGCTCAGCTCTTGAAGGCATTGAAAGAATGATGAACTCGTGCTTAGCCGGTAACGACGGCAGAGAGTCATACATTCAGGGTGCAGACCTAATTCGTATTCCATCTTCAGTTCAAGTAATCCAGCAGGTAAAGCACGGCTCTGACGTTGTGCTCTCAATCAATTCAGATTTGCAGTACTCGGCTCAGCAAGAAATGGCGGCAACAGTTCGAAGACTCAATGCCGACTGGGCCAGTGCAATAGTTATCGAAGTTTCTACAGGAAGAATTCTCGCCGCAGCTGAAGCACCTACAGTTGACCCAAACAACTTCAGCGGAGTCAAAGCCGAGAACAGGTCCTCAAGAATCTTTAGATCTTCTTTCGAACCGGGCTCCATTTTGAAAACTTTGGCAGTTGCAACAGCTCTCGATGTTGGCAAGGCGACCCCGTTGAGTCAAGTGGTCGCTCCTTACTCACTCAGAATGCCTTGGGGACAAAACATCAATGACTCACACAAGCACCCACCGGAAAAACTTACCTTCACCGGAGTACTAGCGGAATCGTCCAACACCGGACTAGTTCAGCTCGGTGGCAAGGTGGACTCCAAAACTCGTTACGAGTACATGCAGAAATTTGGGCTTGGCAGTAAATCCGGAGTGAACTTTGAAGGTGAATCGTCAGGCCTATTGGCTGACTACACAAAGTGGGACAGGATGACTGATCAGACTGTTATGTTCGGTCAAGGAGTGTCGCTAACACCAATTCAAACTGCAGACGTCTATCAAACAATTGCTAATAAAGGTGTTCGACTTTCTCCAGTATTAGTAGAAGGTTGTCAGGATAGAAACGGCAACCTCACTAGAACTGCAGTGGAGCCACCGGTTCGAGTGATAAGTGAAAAAACTGCAGCCGACACCATGGACATGCTAGAAAAAGTTGTTGAACAAGGTTCGATAGGAAAAACAGCAAGAATTCAGGGCTATCGTATTGGTGGTAAAACAGGAACTGCTCAGATAGCCGAAGGCAAGGGTTACGGACGCCTGTTTGCAGTTTCATTCGTCGGCGTTGCCCCTGCTGAGAACCCAAAATATGTAGTAGCGGTCACAGCGTTTAAATCTAGAAACATTAGTAACTCGCTAGGAGCGACACCAGGCTTTGTTGCAATTATGAAGCAAGTTCTCAAGACCTACACTGTGCCACCAACAACGACTAAATCTAAGAAGATTGCGACGGAGTGGAAGTAATGACACCAAAGCAATCCATTCCTCCAATTCTTAGACCAGATCACGTCAAGCCTGTTTCTCTCAAAGTTTTCGCTGAACACTTTGGCTTAGACATAAACGGAGATGGTTCAACCGTTGAGCTCACCGGAATCAGCATGAACACCGGAGACCTTCGAAAAGGGGACTTGTTTGTCGCGATGCCGGGTGTGAAAACTCACGGTGCAAGTTTCATTGCACAAGCAATTGAACTCGGTGCAGCCGCAGTAGTAACAGACTCAAAAGGTATGGCAATTCTCAAGGACTGTTTTTTGCCAACCCTGCTTCTTGAGAATCCTCGAGCTCATCTGGGGGACCTTGCAGCTTTTGTATATGACAACACTGAAGGTAACCTGCCGCTTCTGTTTGCCACAACTGGAACCAACGGCAAGACATCAACAACTTATTTGCTAGAAGGAATTCTTCGTCAACTCAAGCGTGTCACAGGCCTGACATCAACTGCTGAGCGTCACATTGCAGGTGAAGTTATCGTAAGTCGCTTGACCACACCTGAATCTCCTGAGATGCAAGCTCTGATAGCTCGGATGCGTGAAAAAGGCGTTACGGATGTGGCGATTGAAGTTTCTGCTCAAGCTCTGACACAGCTCAGAGTTGATGGTTTAGTTTTCGATGTCGCTGGGTTTACCAATTTGAGTCACGATCATTTCGATGATTATGACGGGTTTGATGACTATCTTGAAGCCAAGGCCAAGCTATTTACTAAAGCAAAATCTAAGTGTGCAGTAATTTGCCTTGACACCAACTATGGCAAAAGAATTGCTGAACTAAGTGAAGTTCCAGTAACCACGGTTTCGATGAATCCTCAAACCAACTCTGACTGGCAGGTTCGCATACTGGCTGAGCTGCCTGGTAAAACCGAATTTCAATTAACTGGTCCTAACGGTCAACAGTTGAGATCTAGTGTTCCTATTCTTGGGGCTCACATGGCCAGTAACGCAGGGCTAGCAATTGTTATGGCAGTTCAAGCAGGTTATTCGTTCGAAGAAATTTCAAATGCAGTTACTGAAGGTATTGACGCGTACCTGCCAGGCCGAACAGAATTAGTGTCTCCTGCAAAAGCTCCTAACGTTTATGTTGACTTTGGCCACAGCCCGGATGCTTTCTTGAACACACTTGCTGCTGTTCGTAAGGTAACAACTGGCAAGGTCCTGATGCTCTTTGGTGCTGATGGCGATAGAGATGCATCAAAGCGACCTGAGATGGCTAGAGTTGCTGCCGCAGGTTGTGATGTCCTTGTTATTACTGATCACCATCCGAGATTTGAAGATCCTGCATCAATTAGAAAAACACTGGTTACAGAAGCTAAGTCGTTCAGACCAGAACTTGAGATACACGAGGTTTCACCACCCGAAGCTGCAATTAGACTCGCAGTTTCTCTAGTTCAACCAGGGGATGCTATTTTGTGGGCAGGGCCAGGCCATCAGGACTATAGGGACATCGAAGGAGTTAGAACTCCTTACTCTGCTCGCGCTGAGGCAAGAGCCGCGCTCAAAGAAGCGGGCTACTAATGATTGCTATTAGTTTGAAGGAAATAGCCGAGGTTATCGAAGCTGAAATAGTTGGTGATGGATCAATCATCATTACAGGTTCAGTTGAAACTGATTCTAGACTTGTGACAAAGGGTTCACTGTTTGTAGCAAAGCCTGGTGAACTTACTGACGGGCATCTATTTGTTTCGAGTGCAATTGAAAAAGGTGCCGTAGCTGCAATTGTTGAGCGTCGGATAACAGAAGATATTGCGCAACTTATTGTCAAGGATTCAGTTGTTGCCTTAGGTCTGCTTGCTAAGCATGTGGTTGCCAAAGTAAAAGCGCTTGGGACACTAAAAGTAATCGGGGTAACCGGATCAAACGGCAAGACCACAACCAAAAACATGCTTCGTGAGGTTCTATCCACCAAGGGAGAAACTATTGCTCCTGAGGAATCGTTTAATAACGAGGTAGGCGCTCCTTACTCGATGCTGCGAATCAATGAGAAAACAAAGTTTCTAGTTGTTGAACTTGGAGCTGGTGGTTTGGGAAGCATCCGATATCTAGCCCAAATGTGTGAACCAGATATTGGCATTGAACTTAAGGTTGGTCTAGCTCATGCTGGTGAATTCGGGGGCATAGAAGTTACCGAAAGAATTAAGGCTGAGTTAGTTGAAGAGCTCTCTTCGGAAGGAATAGCACTGCTCAACACAGATGATGAGCGAGTCAAGAGAATGTCTGAAAAGACCAAAGCTAAGGTTTCGACGTTTGGACTTAGCGCTGATGCTCAATACAGAGCTGATGATTTAGCGGTATCAATCCAAGGAACCAGTTTTGCTTTTATTGCACCTGAAGGAAACAGAAGCAATGTTCAACTTCAGATACTTGGCGAGCACCATGTTTATAACGCACTAGCCGCTCTCGCTACAGCAGAGCTGTTAGGTGTCGATAGGTCTCAGGCAATAACGGCACTTGAGCAGATGAAACTGGCTGAGAAATGGCGGATGGAACTAAATGTTGCTTCATCTGGACTAACGGTGATCAACGATGCATATAACTCCAGCCCTGATTCAATGCGTGCTGCCCTGCAAACACTTGCTCAACTTGGAAGACAAACTGGCAAGAAGACTGTTGCAGTGATGGGGGAGATGGCTGAGTTAGGTGAATTTTCCGCACATGAACATGATGCAATTGGCAGAATCGCAGTGCGCCTAAATCTGGGCCAGGTTGTAGTTGTTGGCAAGGCAGCCAAACTAATCCATATGGGAGCTTCTCAAGAGGGCTCTTGGGATGGCGAATCACAGTATTTCGATGAAATCTCCGACGCTCTGGGGTATCTGCGTGGAATGCTTACAGGTGATGAAATCGTCTTGGTGAAATCTTCTAAGTCGGCAAACCTACGTTATCTTGGCGATGACCTTTTGAAGGAGATCTAATGAGAGCGCTCTTGCTTGCAGGGCTTTTAGGTTTGGTGCTGTCGCTGACCATTACGCCGATATTGATTTGGCTATTCAAGAAAATTGGTTGGGGTCAAATAGTTCGCGTTGATGGACCGTCAACCCACCACACCAAACGTGGCACCCCAAGCATGGGTGGAATCGGAATAATCCTTAGCGCAGTTGCCTCTTACTTTGTAGCAAAGCTGGTTAATGGCGAACCACCTACTTACTCTGCGTTATTGGTGATGTTTATGATGGTGGGCCTCGGACTAGTCGGATTCTTGGACGACTATCTAAAAGTTCGCGGGCAAAATACTGCAGGCCTCAAAGGTGTTTACAAAATCATCGGCCAGATTAGCGTTGCCACTGTCTTTGCTTGGGCTGCGTTGCAAAACAAAGATTCTTTTGGACTAACTCCCGCATCAACTGAAATATCTGTTTTCAGAGACACTGGTTTTGATCTAACCAAAATCGCACCTGAGAGCTGGGGGCAGGTTGCCGTCTGGATTGGTGTTGCAGCTTTTCTGTTCTGGATTTACTTACTTGTAGTGAGCGCTTCAAATGGAGTGAACCTAACCGATGGAGCGGATGGGCTAGCCACCGGTTCCCTAATCATGTCCATTGGAGCCTTTGCAGTAATTGGTTTTTGGAAATTCAATCAAGCCTGTGACGTAGAAAACATCACGCCTAACTGTTATGACACGAGAGACCCACTCGACCTAGCTGTTATAGCAGCAGCTATCGTAGGTGCTCTCATCGGCTTCCTCTGGTTTAACACAAACCCTGCTCAAATCTTCATGGGGGATAGCGGTTCTCTTGGTTTGGGCGGAGCGCTAGCTGCTCTCGCCATTCTTTCCCGAACCGAAGTTCTTTTGATTCTGGTAGGCGGACTCTTCGCTATTTCAGCAGGGTCTGTAATCCTGCAACGAAGTGTCTTCAAGTTATCGAGAGCAATAACTGGCAAACCTAGACGCATCTTTCTGAACAGCCCACTACACCACCACTTTGAAGAAAAGGGCTGGAACGAAGTTACCGTCGTGGTTAGGTTCTGGATCATCTGTGGACTGTTAGTAATGGCAGGCATTGGCTTGTTCTACGTTGAGTGGATTTATGGCTCGGTTGCATGAGCAAGTTAGATCATCTAAGTAGTTGGCACTCTGATTGGAGTGAACTGAGGGCTGTCGTGTATGGCCTAGGTATAACTGGTTTTTCAGTTGCTGACACTTTGAACGAATTAGGCTCTAAGGTCCTGGTCGTTGCCGATAACGCTGAAGCAGAAGTTATAGACATACTTGATGTCCTTGGAATTGAGCACCTGATAGGTCAATCCCATGAGTCAGTTACCGAACGGGTAACTAAGTTTTCTCCTGAGGTCGTAATCACATCGCCAGGGGTTAGACCTGATAATGATTTCATAGTTTCAAGTCAGCGCGCTGGGATTGAAATATGGACAGACATAGACCTTGCTTGGCGTGTGCGCGACAAATCAGGAATTGCTTCTGAATGGATTTGTATAACCGGAACGAACGGAAAAACCACTGTCACTCAGTTAGTGGAGAAAATGCTGGTTACCGCAGGCATTAAAGCGGTCGCTTGCGGAAACATCGGCGTTCCTATTCTCGATGTAGTTCGTGATCCAGCCAATTTTGAAGTACTAGTAGTTGAGCTCAGCAGCTTTCAACTTCACTACACAAATGAAATTGAACCCTTAGCTAGCGTTGTGCTCAACCTTGCCGAAGACCACCTAGATTGGCACGGCACCATGTCTGAGTATGGAAGAACTAAAGGAAAGATTTATAACAACACCAAGCTTTGCTGTGTCTACAACGTAGGGGATAAGACCACCTCGGAACTATTGCATAAGGCAGTGAACACAGATTCAGCTCAGGCAGTAGGTTTCACAGTGAACACACCTGCTCCTAACGAAGTTGGTTGGGTTGAAGACATCTTGGTTGATAGAGCATTTGTTGATGACGCGTCCATAGCTTTGGAGTTAGCTTCAGTTGCTGATTTGAGTGACAAAATAGTCGTCAGCCCGCATCTGATGTCAAACATTGCTTCTGCTGCAGCACTAGCCAGAGCGGCTGGTGTTCAACCTAGAGAGATTTCTCTTGCTTTACAAGAATTCACTCTTGACTCACATCGCATTGAACTGGTCTTAGCCAAAGATGGCATTAGTTGGGTTGATGATTCCAAGGCAACTAATCCACACGCTGCCGCTGCTGCTCTGTCTTCCTTTGATTCTGTTGTCTGGATTGTTGGCGGATTACTAAAAGGCGTTGACATTTCTGATTTAGTCTCCAGATACAAAACTAAAGTCAAAGTCGCAATCGTTATTGGTCTTGATAGAGCACCTGTGCTAGAGGCATTCGCCAGGTTAGCCCCGGATACTACAGTTTTCGAGATATCTGCTGAATCAAGTGAAGTTATGAATGCAGTGGTTAGGTTAGCCAAGAGTGCTGCAAGCTCAGGAGATACGGTTCTACTTGCGCCTGCTGCTGCCTCCATGGATCAGTTCAAGGACTATGCCCAACGCGGAGATTTATTTGCCGAAGCTGTGAAAAGGGAAGTCTAAGAATGTCAAGAGCTACAACCACTCAGAGAAAACCAGCCAACAGAAAAACTGGCTCAGCCGACACAGGCTCATCTTTTGTAAGTGTTCTACGACACCCAATTCAAAATTCAATTCGCTGGTTTGATGGATACTTCCTGCACCAATCAAATCTTTTTTATCGATTTGTGATGCTGATTTTGTTAATGCTGGGCTGTGGGTTGGTAATGGTGCTCAGCGCATCTAACGTTCTGTCTGTCAAGGAAACGGGCGATCCTTTTGCAGAATTTCTTTCGCAAGTTATTTTTGCCTCCGTGGGCTTGTTTTTCATGCTTATTGTTTCCAAGAGATCTGTTGAACAGATTCAACGTTATTCAACGTACTTCTTTTGGTTCACAGTTGGACTTCAGCTTTTGGTCAAGGTTCCAGGTATCGGTGTAACCGTTGGAGGTAACACCAACTGGATTGACTTAAGGATCGTGCAGATTCAACCCTCGGAGTTCCTAAAGATTGGTGTGATTCTTTTCCTTGCTTCACTTCTAAGTACAAGGCTTGATTACCTAGGGGACTTCCAGACCACCTCACAGCCAGTACTTATCTACGGGTTTGGTTCAGTTGGTTTGGTTCTGTTTTTATCAGGAGACCTAGGAACAGCCGTTGTTATGGGTTTGTTTATCCTTGCACTGCTGTTCTTGATTGGTATGCCAGCTAATCGGTTGATGCTCTTCGTCGGGTTAGGAGTTGCAGGAGCAGTCATGGCTGCTGCCGTTAGTCCCAACCGAGTGAGTCGAATTCTTTCGTTCTTCAACCGTTGTGAAGACAGTATCGATGGAGCTAACTGGCAGGTCTGCCATGGTGAATGGGCTTTAGCTTCAGGTGGTTTGTTCGGCACAGGTTTGGGTGAATCCAAAATGAAGTGGGGATGGATTCCTGAAGTGGAGAACGACTTTATTTTTTCTATCGTTGGTGAAGAAGTAGGACTGATTGGTGCTGTTGTAGTTCTAATTCTCTTTTTCCTATTGGCTCGTTTTATGAGAAGAATTTCGCTGAACTCTTCGACTGCTTTTGGCTCAATAGCTGTTACAGGAATCATGCTGTGGATACTTGTTCAAGCGCTTATCAACATCGCGGTGGTGTTACATCTATTCCCAGTGCTCGGCGTGCCTCTACCCTTGTTCTCCAAGGGAGGCTCATCCATGGTTGCAGTATTGATAGCTCTTGGCATCGTGCTTGCTGTTGAAAGAGATCAGGCAAACATGCACAAGAAGGTAAGACGCAGATGACCAACTACCTGCTTGCCGGTGGTGGAACCGCAGGTCACGTCAACCCGCTGTTATCACTGGCAGATGAAATTATGGGCCAACCAGGTCAGCATAGAGTTTGGGCTCTCGGCACGGCAGAAGGTTTGGAGTCAAGACTGGTTCCGGATCGAGGTTACGAACTTCTAATTGTTCCAAGGTTACCGATGCCCAGAAAAATAAACTTATACCTCCTCAAGTTTCCTGCACTGTTTGCCAACTCAGTCAAACTAGTCAAACGCTATATCGAAGAGAACAAGATTGACGTTGTGGTTGGCTTTGGCGGTTATGCAAGCGCCCCTGCATACAGGGCAGCCAAGTCGCTCGGCATACCGTATGTAATTCACGAAGCTAACGCCTTACCTGGCTATGCCAATCGAGTTGGAGCCAATGGCGCAGCTGCAGTAGGGGTGACCTTTAGTCAAACTGTTTTACCAAACTCAACTGTTGTTGGCATGCCTCTTCGCAAAGAGGTACTTGAACTGATGAAGACAGATCTTAGGTTTGAAGCAGAAACATTCTTCGGGTTGGACACGAAACTGACCACACTGTTAGTAACCGGCGGTTCGCTGGGTGCTAAGCGGATCAATGAAACCATTGATGCTTCTAGATCGTTGTTAGAGGCAGCAGGTGTCCAAGTGATTCATATTGTTGGTTCAAGAGCTGAACTACCTGACTTAGCAGAAGGTGGTTACCGTCGAATAAGTTACTGCGACCGAATGGATTTAGCTCTGGCAGCGGCTGACTTTGCGGTGGCTAGATCGGGTGCAGCAACTGTTACTGAGTTTGCTGCGGTTGGTCTACCTGCAGTTTTTGTTCCTTATCCTGTGGGTAATGGCGAGCAGAAACTAAACGCTCAGGACCTAGTTGAAGCTGGTGGCGCACTTATTGTTGATGATGCTCAATTCACTCCAGAGTATGTGCGCACAAACCTAATTCCAACAATCAGTAACGCCAAACTGGTTAAGGAAATGAGCGTCAAGGCTCTATCAGTTGGTGTGCAGGATGGCGCTCAACGCTTACTCAAATTAGTAAATGGCGTGTTGTAAGGCTTTGGCTAGCTAGCTGAACTTAGTCTTTAGGTAAATCATTAGGAAAACATGACTATCAAACCAGACTTCAGCCAGAGCGTCCCCGAGAACCTGGGGCACGTGCACTTTATCGGTATTGGCGGATCTGGCATGAGCGGCATAGCTCGATTGCTGATTCAATCAGGACACAAAGTTACTGGAAGCGATGTAAGAGAATCCGGCAACATTGAAGAGCTCAGAAGACTTGGAGCGCATGTAACTATTGGCCATGATGCAAATAACCTTGGTGATGCAGACACTGTTGTGGTGACATCTGCTCTATGGCCAACTAATCCTGAGTATGTTTTGGCTCAAGAAAAGCACTTGCCAATTCTTCATCGTTCACAGGCTCTGAAGTATCTGACTACCAACAAGAAACTCATTTCAATAGCCGGAGCACATGGCAAGACAACTAGCACCGGCATGGTTGTAACTGGGCTCAGAGTTCTTGGTCAGGACCCTAGTTTCGTAAATGGGGGAGTGATAGCCGAGTATGGTTCATCAGCTGCTTCAGGTTCATCAGACCTGTTTGTCATCGAAGCGGACGAATCCGATGGTTCTTTCCTGCATTACCAGACAGCTATTGCCTTGATCACAAATGTTGACCCAGATCATCTTGACCACTATGGCTCGCTTGAAAACTTTGAAAAAGAGTTTGCAAAATTTGCCAATGGTGCATCAGACTTTGTTGCCATTAGTTCAGATGACCCTGGTGCTGTGAGAGTTACACAGCTTATAACTGACAGACGAGTAATCACATTTGGTGAGAATGAATCTTCAACTGTAAGGCTTTTGAACATAGATGCCTCTGGAGCTCAAGTTAGTTTCGATTTGCAATTCGAGAATGCAGTTTATTCGGCTACGTTGAAAGTGCCAGGCAAGCACAACGCGGTTAATGCTGCGGGAGCATTCTCAGTTCTAGTTGGACTAGGGCTTGACGCCAAAGACTCACTTGAAGCTATTGCAACCTTTAGTGGTACTGAACGCAGATTTGAGCTTCATGGGGAAGTAAGAGGGGTCAAAGTTTATGATGACTTTGCTCATCACCCGACCGAGGTCACCGCAGCGCTGAGTGCTGCTCGGGCTGTTGTCGGTAGTGGCAGACTCATTACAGTTTTTCAACCACACCTCTATAGCCGCACCAGACTCTTTGCTAAAGAGTTTGCAGAATCGCTTGAACTAAGCGATCAAGTTGTCGTTTTGGATATCTATGCGGCAAGAGAAGATCCTGAACCGGGAGTAACAGGAGCTTTGATTGCCGATGTGTTCGTTGATCAATCAAGAATGCACTATGTGCCGCTCTGGGAAGATGTGCCAGCTTCGGTTGCAGCGATCGCACAAGAAGGTGACTTTGTCATAACCATGGGCTGTGGGGATGTCTATCGTCAAGTGCCCGGAATCCTTAAGGCATTAGAGGATTAGTTTTGCAACCCCCTAAGAGTCGATTCGACCACTCAAGGCAACCGAACAAACCCAAAGCTAAACTCAAAGTTCAGCTTCCTAAGGCTAAATCAAAAAGTGGACCAAGAAAGACTTTCAAAACTCAACGCGTAAGTTTTACAACACGCAGATTGCAGCAGAAGGAAGCTAGAAGATTTACCAAAGAGTCTCAGGTGAAGAAGATCTTCATTCGTTCGCTACTTGGTGCTTTGGTTGCTTTAATTTTGCTTGTGCTGGCCACCATGGTCACTCCGCTGATGGCAATAAACAAAATCACCGTGACAGGAACTGATAAGGTTTCTGAAAAACAGGTTCAGGCTGCCCTAAAGAAATACCTCGGTACACCACTTCCGATGATCAGTGAGGGGAGTGTTGCCAATGATTTGGCTAAGTTCAAACTAATCGAAAGTATTTCGCTGGTAAGTAAACCACCATATGAAGTGCAAGTTCGAATTGTTGAACGCACACCTATCTCGATTGTTGTAACGAACGGCACCGGTTTCTTGTATGACCCATCTGGTGTAAGAGTTGGTGTTGCCACAGGTTCTGAGAAACTCCCGACCATTATTATTACCGGGGATCCGAAGACTTCGAAAAACTTTAAGCAGGCAATTGATGTTCTGCTGTCTTTACCAAGTTCATTGTTAGACCGTGTTGCTTATATTCAAGCTAGGACCAGGGATAACGTAACCATGCAGCTGCGAGGCAATGCAGTTCAAACCATCATTTGGGGCGACTCAACTCAATCAGCACTTAAGTCCAGAGTTCTAAAAGTTTTGCTTTCCAAAACGCCAGCAAGAATTCCGGCAACTATTGACGTGTCGTCGCCGCTAACTCCAAGTGTGATCAGATAGCGCACTCCTAGACACGCCTCAGGATTAGCAGGGGTTTAGTTGGTTTACGGTTTAGTTTTTTGGCGCAGATGCATTTGTTGAGATTGCTTAACCTTCAAGTTGAGGTTTAGGGTTTTTCAAATGCTGGACTTATCGAAGGAAGAGCATGTCTGAAGCAGTTTTGAATAATTTCTTAGCAGTCATCAAAGTTGTCGGGGTCGGTGGTGCGGGCGGTAACGCCGTCAACCAGATGATCGAAAAACAACTGCGCGGTGTTGAGTTCATCGCTATTAATACAGACGGCCAGGATCTGCTCAAGTCAGAGGCTCACGTCAAGCTCGAGATTGGTAGCTCAAGTGCAAGAAGTCTTGGCGCTGGAGCTGACCCTGAAGTAGGACGCCGAGCAGCCGAAGATCACGTAGATGAAATTGCTGAAGTACTTCGAGGTGCAGACATGGTTTTTGTCGCAGCTGGTGAAGGTGGAGGAACTGGAACTGGAGCAGCTCCGGTAGTTGCTCGTGTTGCTAAAGAGTCAGGTGCGCTAACGGTTGGAGTTGTTAGTCGTCCATTTGATTTTGAAGGACGTCGCAGAGCTGAGAACGCTCAAGCTGGTATCGATGCACTTAGGGCAGAAGTTGACGCTCTAATCATCGTGCCAAACCAGAAACTTATTGAACTCAACGACACAGAACTAACTTTCGTAAATGCATTCAGCATGGCTGACGAAATTCTTCGCGCTGGTGTTCAAGGAATTTCAGACTTGATTGTTGAAACTGGTCTGGTCAACTTGGACTTCGCAGACGTAAAGGCAGTTATGCAAGGAGCAGGAACTGCTCTTATGGGCATCGGAACTGCCAAGGGTGAAGACCGTGCAATGAGAGCTGCCGAGCAGGCAATCAACCACCCCCTACTTGAAAACAGTATCGACAATGCCCGTGGTGTTCTAATTCAGTTCTCTGCCGCATCAAACATGAAGTTGGCAGAAATCAATGACGCCTCCAGATTGATTCAAGAGATTGTTCACCCAGGTGCAAACATTTACTTTGGTAGCTCAATCAATGACGCCATGGGTGATGAGATTAGAGTGACAGTTATCGCTGCAGGGTTCGATGAACAACCGGCACGACCTTCAATCAAAAAGAGTTCTTTCTCTGCACCGAACTCAGGCTCTATACCGATCGTGACAGAAAGCGCTTACCAGCAAGAGGCTGAGCCAGAGGAACAACCTTTGGCAAGTGTGCCTTCATGGTTTGCTAACGCTGCTGCGGAAACAGAAGAGCAGACTCAAGAAGTGGTTGAGCAGCCAAAGCCTTATGAGTTCGAAACTAAGCGAACCAGCTCTGGCTTTGATGACGGCATGGACATTCCTGATTTCATAAAGTAATACTTTGCCTTCAAACCTCGCCGAACGACTGAGCTCAATTCATCAAAGAATTGATCAGGCAGCAAGCACCGCAGGAAGAGCAGCTTCTGAAATTGAGCTTGTAGTTGTAACCAAAAACCATGGTTTTGAGCTCGCCTTAGAACTTTTAGAGCTGGGCGAAAGCCAATTCGGCGAGAACAGAGATCAGGAAGCATCAGCGAAAGCAGTTCAAGTTGCACAAAACCTCGGTGCAGGCCAACTGCCTCCTACGTGGCACTTTGTGGGTCAGTTGCAAAGCAACAAGGTCAAATCCATGCTTGGCTACAGTTCAGTGCTGCATTCTCTAGATCGGCTTTCATTGCTCAAGGAGGTTGAAAAGCAGTTACTCAAGTCAGCAGAGGCCACCCTTGATGTTTTTATTGAGCTAAATCTGACTGATGATCCAAATCGGGGTGGAATAGAACCAAAGAACCTGATTGAGTTTGCTGAGCAAGTGCTCCAGGTAAGCCAAATAAGGCTTTTGGGGGTCATGGGAGTGGCCGGTTTAGGTGTTGAGCCAGCCGTTGATTTCGAGACAATCAAGCGCTCCAGTGAGCAACTAATGGCCCTTGCACCGAATGCGAAACTCATTTCGGCTGGCATGTCTGGAGACTTCGAAACAGCCATTGGTTTCGGTGCGACACACTTACGAATAGGCACAGCAATTACTGGAAACCGCTAGATCTTGGGCTTAATCTATTGATGTCGGGGTTTAGTTTAAGGAGACATCGTGGCTGGTTTTACTCAAGGTCTTAAGAAATTCCTCATGCCTGGATCAGAGGGCCCTATTCCTGTTTCAGAGGCTCGCAACACAAACTCTGCTCGATTACGAGCTCCTCGTGCTTCTAGAAGAAACAATGAAGTTTCTAGCATTGAGACAGTAACCCCAAACTCTTACTCAGACGCAGGACTGATTGCCGAAATCCTCAGAGAAGGTACCCCGGTAATCGTAAATGTGCATAACCTAAGCGATACAGACACCAGAAGACTGGTCGACTTTATGGCTGGACTGAAGGCAGGCGTGCAGGGCGAATCAAAGCGTGTATCAGAGTCCGTTTACTTGCTCGCTCCTTACGGTGTTGAGATTGATGCAGATGCTGATGACGTCCTTGAAGCCGAGGGTGACCGTCTAATTGTTCGTCCTTAGTTAGGGACCAACTTGCCTCAAATTGCTTCCATTCTTATCTGGGCTATCGACATATTTCGTATAGTCCTGCTAGCCAGAATCATCTTGGATTGGGTTCGTGCTATGAATCCTTCCTTTAGACCAAAAGGGATTTTCCTAATCCTTGCCGAGCTGGCTTACACCCTCACAGATTGGGTAATCAAGCCAATTTCCAAGGTAATCAAGCCAATCAGAGTCGGTGGCGGCTACATAGATCTGTCTATTATTGCTGTGCTTGTGCTCTTGATGATCTTGGACTACCTGTTAAGAATTCTTCTCTAGATAGTTCAGGGTAAGGTACCCTTAACCTTTGACCGCCCGCCGCAAGATTTTGTGGCCCATACGAATAGGTAGATTACGATGCCGTTGACTCCAGAAGATGTCGTAAACAAGAGATTCCAGCCTACAAAGTTCCGCGAAGGCTATGACCAGGATGAGGTTGATGACTTTCTAGACGAAATCGTCCTAGAAATGCGTCGCATAACTCAAGAGAACGAAGACCTGAGACAGCGACTGCTAGCAGCCGATGGCCGTTTGACAGAACTGCAGCGCAGTGGTGCAACTTTGGTTCAGCAGGTCAACACCGCTGAAGCCTCTATCCCTGAATCAACAACTCCAAATGATGCCTTCCCACAGGCTGCTGCAGACATCGGTTCATTCGAATCAAACAACACCAATAACCTGCTTCAGCTAGCCCGCAAGTTGCACGAGGAGCATGTTCGTGAAGGTCTTGAAAAGCGCGATGCACTGGTAGCTGAAGGACATGCAACAGCTGCTCGTATTGTTCGTGAAGCAGAGGCACAGCACAAGGCCGACATGTCCAGACTTGAGCAAGAGAAAGCTTTGGCAGAAAATGATCTGCAAACACTTAGAAACTTTGAGAGAGACTACAGAGCCAAGCTCAAGTCTTATATCGAAGGTCAACTAAGTGACCTTGAGGCTGCTAACTCAACTGTTCCGAAGACTCCTACCGGTCCGACTCAAATCACCAACCAAACTTTCCAAATCTGATTTAGGTGAAAGAAGTAAAAGTATTCAACAAATCAACCCTCATCTTTTTGGGGGTAGGCGTGTTGGTTATTATCTTCGATCAGTTAGCCAAGGAACTGGCTTTAGCCAACCTCGAGCGGTATACGCCAGTCCCTGTGATAGGTGATCTGCTTCAATTCACTCTTGCATTCAATGACCGCGCAGCATTTTCTCTAGGTGGTGCTAGTACCTGGATTTTCACGCTCATCTCCAGCACAGTTGCACTGGCACTTTTATGGTTTGGACCGAAGTTCAGAACTAGAAGCTGGCTTATCCTTGGCGGGCTCGCTCTGGGTGGTGTATGTGGCAACCTAATTGATCGACTTTTCCGAGCACCTGGCTTTCCTAACGGTCATGTCGTCGATTTCATTCAAATTCCTTTTAACTTTCCAATTTTTAACATTGCTGATATTGCTATCTGTTCAGCGGCGTTCCTTATCGCTCTTCGAGTAACACTCGGTCAGAAAATCGGGGGATAGCAAGTGACCGAGGAAAGATTAGTTCAAGTTCCTGAAGGGTTAACTGGAACTAGAGCTGATGCAGGAATTTCTAAACTGCTTGGCATGAGCCGATCTGCAGTGGCCACGATGCTTGAATCAGGACTTGTCGAACAAAACGATTCAGTGATTGGAAAATCTGATTCTCTAGTTTCAGATGCCTGGCTGAGGATTACTATGCCGAAGCCAAAGGCACCTTTAGCGTTAGTTGCAGAGAACGTAGAGGGACTAAACGTTATTTACCAAGATCAAGACATTGTCGTGGTGGATAAGCCTGCTGGAGTTGCCGCACATCCCTCTGTTGGCTGGGACGGACCAAGCGTAGGTGGAGCACTGCTAGCTCTAGGAATTGAAATGTCTACCAGTGGTGTGGCCGAACGCCAAGGCATCGTCTCTCGTTTAGATGTTGGGACCAGTGGGCTAATGGTTCTTACTAAGACCGAGATTGCCTATAGCCGTATGAAGCAAGCGTTCAGAGATCGAGTAGTTGATAAGACATATCACTCTTTGGTCCAAGGTCATCCAGATCCAAGTGCAGGAACCATAGACGCACCTATCGGTAGGCATCTGAAACACGAATACAAGTTTGCAGTTACCCAGGATGGCAAGCCATCAGTTACTCACTACAAAACTCTTGAAGCCTTTGCTGCTGCATCGCTTATGGAAATAGAACTGGAAACAGGTAGAACTCATCAAATTAGAGTTCACTTTTCAGCGTTCAAACATCCGATAGTCGGTGATTCGCTCTACGGTTGTGATGCCAAGTTAGCGCTCAGATTGGCCATGGATAGACAGTGGTTACATGCGATGAAGCTTGGATTCATTCACCCCACAAAAGGGGAGTATGTCTCTTTTGAAAGCACATACCCTCAAGACCTAGCCAACGCTCTCGAAGTCCTGCGTTCGAGTTAGTATCGGGCGGAGAGCCTGAAATAAGATGACAACTAGCCAAGTTAGGCTATTTGCCCGAGCGTCAAAAGATAAAAGTAAGTAAGAAATGACATCAGCCAGCGATAACTTTGTGCACCTGCACGTGCACACGGATTACTCCATGCTTGATGGAGCAGCAAAGATTGATGAGTTACTTACCAAAGCCGTTGAATTTGAAATGCCAGCTATTGCAATCACCGATCATGGTAACAACTTTGGAGCATACGAATTCTGGCAGAAGGCAACCAAAAAAGGTATCAAGCCAATCATCGGTATTGAGGCTTACCTAGCACCTGGCTCAAGACTTGATAAGAGCAGAACATATTGGGCAGATGGTGGCGATGATGATTTATCTAAGGGAGCTTACTCACACCTGACCATGCTTTCAACTGATAACGACAGCATGATGAACCTATTCAAACTCAGTTCTTATGCCTGGCTCGAGGGATATTACTTTCAGCCACGAATGGACAGAGAGCTATTAGCAAAATACTCCAAGGGAATCATTGCAACTTCCGGTTGTGCTGGTGGGGAAGTGCAGACAAGGCTTCGCCTAGGGCAATACAAAGAAGCTCTAGAAACAGCGGCTGAGTTTAGAGATATCTTCGGTAAGGAAAACTACTTCATCGAGATCATGGACCACGGTGCGAACGTGGAACGAAGATCATTTGATGAGCTCATTAAATTGTCTAAAGATCTAGGCATTCCTCTGTTAGCTACTAATGACCTGCACTACACCGAGCCAGGTCACGTTGAAGCCCAAGAAGCATTGCTCTGCATCCAAACTGGAACCAAAATGACTGATGAGCGACGCTTCAAGTTTGATGGTGAAGGCTACTACCTAAAAAGCGCCAGACAAATGCGTGAGCTATTCGCTGCCTTCCCTGAAGCCTGCGATAACACTTTGCTAGTTGCTGAGCGTTCTGACATCAAATTCGAAGAGCGCAACTTGATGCCAAGGTTTGATGTCCCTGAGGGACACACAGAAGCTACGTGGTTTGAGCAAGAAGTTGTGGCTGGCATGAAGGCAAAGTTTGGCACCAACATCTCACCTGAGTACCAAGAGCGCATTGCCTACGAAATAGAAGTGATCAACAACATGAACTTCCCAGGATATTTCTTGGTGGTTGCAGACTTCATATCTTGGGCACGTTCGCAGGGTATTCGAGTTGGACCTGGTCGAGGATCAGCCGCTGGATCATTGGTGTCCTATGTTCTGGGAATCACTGCATTAGACCCAATCAAGTACGGACTTATCTTTGAGCGTTTCTTGAACCCAAGCAGAAAGAGCTTGCCAGATATCGATGTTGACTTCGATGACCGCAGACGTGGCGAAGTTATTCGATACGTAACAGAAAAGTATGGTGATGATCGAGTTGCTCAGATTATTACTTACGGAACCATTAAGGCCAAGCAAAGCTTGAAGGATGCTGCCAGAGTTTTGGGTATGGATTACTCGGTTGGAGAGAAACTCACCAAGGCGATGCCACCGATGATTCTTGGTAAAGACATGACCCTACGCGAAATGGTTGAAGACCCGAAGCTTAAGACAGTTGTTGAAGCAGTAGTCGACGAGCCTACTGAAGAAGACTTCGAAGAAGAGACCATTGAGTTTGAACCGGTTGCGATAGCCGCTGCAGTTGCTCCAACGGATTCCAAGAGCAGATACAAAGAAGCAGCCGAGTTCAGAAAGATTCTGGAAGAGGACCCTGATGCTAGAAGAGTGTTTGATCTAGCTCGAGGCTTGGAAGGACTAAAGAGACAGACCAGCGTGCACGCAGCCGGCGTGATCATGTCCGCTGTTCCGCTTTTGGATGTGATTCCTGTCATTCGCAGAGATGACGATGGCGCGATCATCACTGCCTTTGCCCAGAAGCCTTGTGAAGATCTTGGTCTAGTGAAGATGGACTTCCTAGGACTTCGAAACCTTACAGTTTTAGATAGCGCTATTGAGAACGCTCTTTCCAACCGAGGTGAGACTGTAGTTCTAGAAGACCTAGATTTGGATGGTGACCTAGCGACCTACGAGATGCTTTCTCGTGGTGAAACGCTCGGTGTGTTCCAGCTTGACGGTGGCCAGATGCGCTCGCTTCTAAAGATTCTGAAGCCTTCGAAGTTTGAACACATTTCAGCAGCTATCGCTTTGTATCGACCAGGCCCGATGGGTGTTGGTTCTCACATTTCCTACGCTCATCGCAAAAACGGCAATGAACAACCGGTTTCCATTCACCCAGATCTCGAAGGTCCGCTTGCTGAAATTCTTGACCCAACCTACGGCCTAATCGTTTATCAAGAGCAGGTTATGGCCGTAGCTCAGAAAGTTGCGAACTTCTCTCTAGTTCAAGCTGATGCTCTTCGAAGTGCGATGGGTAAAAAGCTCAAAGATGTCCTAGATGAACAGAAGACCACCTTCACTGCGGGCATGAGGCAAAACGGCTTCAGTGAAGTTGTTATTGAAAAACTTTGGGACACTTTGCTTCCTTTTGCTGACTATGCGTTCAACAAAGCTCACAGCGCAGCTTATGGTGTGCTTTCTTATTGGACTGCATACATGAAGGCAAACTTCCCGCAAGAGTACATGGCTGCACTTCTTACTTCTGTAAGAAGTTCTAGAGATCGTCTCGGTGTGTACCTGAGTGAAGCTAGAAGAGCTGGCATTCAGGTACTGCCACCGGATGTCAATGATTCGATTGCAGATTTCAGGGCTGTGGGTAAAGACATTCGTTTTGGACTTGAAGCTGTTCGAAACGTTGGTTTAGGCGTAGTTCAAGAAATCGTGAGGACCAGAGAAGCAGAAGGAAAGTTTGAATCTTTCCAAGACTTCGTTTCTAAAGTGCCAGCATCGGTTTGCACGAAGAAGGTAATTGAATCACTAATCAAGGCAGGTGCGTTCGATTCATTTGGTGTCTCAAGACGGGCACTGTTTGAAGCCCATGAAGAAATTATTGCCGCAGAGATTAAAGCAAAGAAATCCAAAACAACTGGCGAGAGCGATTTGTTTGGTGATTTTGATTCAGGGGAGACTAACTACAAGATTGCGAATCTAGCTGAGTGGCCGCAACGTCAGTTGTTAAGTCTTGAGCGAGAAATGTTAGGTCTTTATGTCAGCGCTCACCCTCTGCAAGGAGCAGAGAGCAGATTGCGCAGCAGTGCAACTGAAACTATAGAGTCTTTCAATACCAGGACTAATTTTGCAGACACTGAAACCGTAACCTTGGCTGGACTGATCACTGCTGTTGAAGTTAAGACTGCTCGAGCCTCAGGAAACATTTACGCTAACATTACGATCGAAGATCTTGAAGGTGAAGTAACCCTGATGATTTTCAACAAGACCTATCAGGAGCACCTCGACAAGTTAGTTGTTGACACCATGGTTGCTGTGCGCGGAAGAATGCGTCCACGGGATGATGGTTTTGCCTTGAATGTTTATGACATTCGTGTTCTTGAAAAAGAAGAGCCGAATTATGTTGGCCCACTGAAAATCAGCATTAGCGAAGAGCTGGCGACTAAGAAGAACATTGAAACCTTGGACGCTATCTTCAAGCGCTATCCAGGCCAAACTGAAGTTCAACTGCTTATGAAATCTGACTCGGGAGTGGCCCCTTATCGACTAAAGCACAAAGTGTTTGTTGGTGACGCTTTGATTTCAGAAGTAAAACAACACTTTGGTACTTCGGCTTTGGATAACCTGGTTCAACTTTCAGACATCAAAACTGATGAACTTCTAGAGCCTATCGCCGGGGAGGACATAACCCCGCTGGTGATAGAGCAAACTGGGGAGCTCTTCGGGAATTAGTCCCTCGATAATTTCAACCACAATTACTGCGTTGGAAGCAACTTCTACACGTTGAATGATTCGGCCAATCAAAACTGCATTGACATTTTTGAAAATCGCTAAACCAGTTGTTTCTTCGGCGAACCAGTCGTCATCCAGAAATCGCTTAGTGTGATCTTGGCTCATCTTATGCGCCAGTTCGAGGCAGCTTTCATTCAACATCTGAATGGACACAAACTCTGAAGTCTTAAGTGCAGGCCAGCTGCTTGCGCCTCTAGCAACATTGAAAGTCACCAGAGCAGGGTTAGAGCCAAGCGATGTAACTGAGGTTGCCGTGAAGCCCACAGGGCCGCCAGATTCGTCTGTAAGTGTGATTACGCAAACTCCTGAAGCATGACGTCTAAACGCCTGCTTTAGGGCTTCTGTGGTGTCAATTATTTTTTCCATGCAAACTTTCTTGTCTGCTCAAGGTTAACCCACATAACCATGGCTTGAACGAATCTCGAGAGAGTTCGCCTAAAATAGAGCAACTAGAAAGAAGTTGCGAGTTGAGCAGAATGATTAGATTCCTGGATCTCAGAGGTAAGGAAATCTCCGCTGCCCAAATTGAACGTGAGATCCCTAGGGCTTCTTTGGATTTGGCTGAGGCTATTGAAATCATTCGTCCTTTGGTCGAGAGAATCAAAACCAATGGCGCTGCAGCAATTCAAGCTATCGCTCAAGAAATCGATGGAATAGACATTTCACCGATTCGGGTGAGTGAGCAAGAGCTTGCCGAAGCTCTTGAAAATCTTGAGGGTGAGCTTCGAGCCTCCTTGGAAGTAGCCATCGAGAGAGTGAGAAAAGTTTCTCTCGACTCCAGACCAACTAACTTTGAAACTACCTTGGCTGCTGGAGCTCAAGTTTCTCAGCGTTGGCAACCAATCGACTCTGTTGGACTATACGTTCCAGGTGGCAAGGCTGTTTATCCTTCCAGTGTCATCATGAATGTTGTTCCAGCTCAGGTGGCTGGAGTAAAGCAGATCGCAATAGCAACACCTGGTCAAGTGGCCTTTGGCGGACGACCTCACCCCACCGTTCTGGCGACAGCAGCCCTTTTAGGCGTCGAAGACGTCTTCACCATCGGTGGCCCAGCGGCGGTCATAGCCTTTGCCTATGGAGTGCCAGAGATAGGTCTAGAGCCTGTTCAATTAGTGACTGGACCTGGAAATGTCTATGTGGCCGCCGCCAAGCGGATGCTCAGGGGAGTCATTGCCATAGATTCTGAGGCTGGACCTACCGAAATCATGATTGTTGCCGATAACTCTGCAAACCCTGAGTATCTAGCAGCTGACCTGATCTCTCAAGCCGAGCACGATGAGCAGGCCGCAGCCGTACTTGTCACTGATTCATCAGAGCTCATTGACAAAGTCTTGGTGGCAATCGAGCAGCAGGTTGCTGATTCCGCCAATAAACCTAGGATTATTGAGGCTCTAGCGGGGCAACAGAGTGCTTTAGTGCTGGTAGGTGACCTAAATGACGCTCTCAAGGTTGCCAATTTCTATGCCACAGAGCACCTTTCGATCCAGACAAGTAAGAATTCAGAGGTTTTGGGCCACATCACCAACGCTGGGGCCATATTTTTAGGCAATTATTCGCCTGTATCCCTCGGCGACTACCTAGCCGGATCAAACCACGTCCTCCCAACCGGGGGACAAGCTAAGTTTGGCTCAGGATTAGGCGTACACACGTTTCTAAGGGCTCAGCAGGTCATCGAATACACGGAATCGGCCCTGTCAGAGGTGGCAAATAATGTTGTCTCTATCGCCAATTCTGAGGGTTTAGAAGCTCACGGAGTAGCGATAAAAATCCGCTTTCAATAGATTTTTGGAACTTATTTAGGTAACGAAAAGATTAAATCTTTGGTTGAAGGTTAGGGTTTTTGACCCAAAATCCTTGATTTTATTGGCAACACGCCGACAACTTCAAATACTGCCTCAAATGTCTCCAAAACCACAAGATATAGGGACGGAGAAATGAAATATCACAACATGTTGTGTGTATAGTAGATTTCTCGAACATGAATGAGACGTAAACTGACCGGAAAGGAGTCCCAATGCACTGCCCATTTTGCCGTTTTGAAGACTCCAGGGTCATGGATTCAAGAACATCAGACGATGGCAGCTCAATTCGTCGTCGCAGACAGTGCCCTGAGTGCGGATCTCGGTTCTCAACCACTGAAACTTCAAGCCTTGCGGTTTTGAAGCGTGGCGGAACAACAGAGCCGTTCAGCAGGGACAAAATCGCCAATGGTGTAAGAAAAGCTTGCCAGGGTCGTCCTGTAAGTGAGGCAGATCTGGCGATGTTGGCTCAAACGGTCGAAGAATCCATCCGTGCCACCGGTGTTGCTCAGGTTGAGGCCCAAGAGGTTGGCCTGGCGATTCTTGGTCCACTAAGAAAGCTCGATGAAGTTGCGTTCATGCGATACGCAAGCGTTTATCAGGGCTGGGAAACACTAGAAGATTTCGAAGCAGCTATTGCTGTGCTCAAAGTAGAGCGCGAAAGTCAGGTTTCGCAGTCGACCTAGTCGATTGCGATTACAAAGCATAAAAACTAAAAAACATAAATAGAAAGGCAACAAAATGACCGATACATCGGCTTTCACCGACGCTGGTGCTGCGCAGGGTAGAAAAGGGCTCAAGATTGAGCGCGTTTACACCACCGAAGGCGTTCACCCGTACGACCAGGTTAACTGGGAGTTCCGCGACGTAGTTCAGACCAACTGGAAGACTGGCGAGACCATCTTCGAACAACGTGGAGCTGAGTATCCAGAATTCTGGAGCCTAAACGCTTCAACAATCGTGACCACAAAGTACTTCCGTGGTGCAATGGGCACACCTTCACGCGAGTTCAGTCTTCGTCAGCTGATCAACCGCGTTGTCTTGACCTACACACAGGGTGGACGTGACCACGGTTACTTCGCAACTGAAGAAGACGCAACCATTTTCGAGCACGAACTTACCTTCATGCTGCTAAACCAGGTGTTCTCTTTCAACTCACCAGTGTGGTTCAACGTTGGAACATCAAGCCCACAACAGGTTTCAGCTTGTTTCATCTTGTCTGTTGATGACTCAATGGAATCAATTCTTAACTGGTACCGCGAAGAGGGAATGATCTTCA
>JBMOFL010000015.1:0-28941 GCA_049314335.1 Rhodoluna sp.
GTCAACGGGGGAGTAGCAATTCTGAAAACACCAACCGGTGGTTATGACGGCAAGGGTGTTCGAGTTGTTAGATCAAGTGCTGATGTTCTCGATTGGCTTGCACAGGGAAAACCTTTGCTAGTTGAAGAGAAAGTGGATTTTGTCAGAGAGCTTGCACAACTGTCAGCAAGAAATAGATCAGGTGATTGGTCAAGCTGGCCACTGGTTGAAACCATTCAAAAAGACGGTGTTTGTGCAGAGGTTCATTCACCTTCGGCTAGTTCTAATAGTGAACTTGCAGCTCAGATTGCAAAAACTATTGCTGAGGGTTTGGACGTTACTGGAGTTCTGGCTGTTGAACTCTTTGAGACTGCGGATGGCCAGTTACTGGTCAATGAGTTGGCTATGCGCCCACACAATTCGGGTCACTTCAGCATCGAAGGATCTGTGACGAGCCAATTTGAGCAGCATCTAAGAGCAGCTCTTGATATGCCCTTAGGGAATACAGCTGCGACTAAGCCATTTGCAGTGATGCTCAATCTTTTGAGCCAGAACGATAGCAATACCTTTGGTTTAGTCGATCGTGTTGTTGATGGAGCTAGTGTTCATGTCTACGGTAAAGCTGCTCGTATGGGCAGAAAGATGGGACACATCACTGCTTTATCGGATGAATCTCTTTCAGATGCTCGCCAGATTGCCATGAAGGTTTGGGAAGGGCTGCAAGCCTAACCAGATTTTGATGGTCTCGAATCTAAAATCAAGTTGAAGAAGTATTTTGCCTGCAGGGCACTATCGAACTAGGAGAACCCATGGGTCAAGCACTTGTTGGTGTTGTTATGGGTTCAGATAGTGACTGGGCTGTTATGAGCGATGCCGTTGAAGCCCTCAAAGAATTTGGTATTGAATACGAAGTTGAAGTTCTTTCTGCTCATCGCACACCTGATCTGATGATGGAGTGGGGAAAGGCTGCAGCAGGTCGCGGAATCAAAGTCATTATTGCTGGCGCTGGAGGGGCCGCTCACCTGCCAGGCATGATTGCCTCCGTTACAACACTTCCTGTTGTTGGTGTTCCAGTGAAGCTAAAGAGCCTTGATGGCATGGACTCACTGTTATCGATTGTGCAAATGCCAGCAGGCATTCCGGTGGCCACTGTCTCTATTGATGGGGCTCGAAATGCAGGTATCTTAGCCGCTCGAATCATTGGAGCCTTTGATCCAAAAATTGCTAAAGCACTTGAAGCATTTAGCGTTGATTTGGCAGAGCAGGTTGCCACCAAGAACAAGAACCTCAAATCCAAGTTATGAGTTCAGGAAAAAATTCTCGCGAGATAAATACTCCTTTTCGCAATGTTGAGCGCGCTGATTCAAGACAGTTACTAAAACGAGCTTGGTGGATTATTGCTCTGAATCTTTTTGTGCCAGGTTCTGTACAGATTGTTGCGGGCAATAAGAAGTTTGGTCGCCTAGGCATCATCTTCACTCTTTCCTTCTGGCTTTTCTTAGTTGCCGCTGGATTTTTTGCTTTAGTTTCCAAAGTTGCGCTCTTTACGCTAGTCACCTCACCAATGTTTGCCACCCCAATTGGTATTGGTTTTGTTATTTATGCAATCCTGATTGCTTTATCCACCCTCGACGCTTTGCGTTTGATGTATTTGCATCGAATCAATTCGAGATTTAAGGCTTTGGTTCTGGTGCTTGTTCTTCTCACTGGAACCTTTAACGGATATGTTGCTGGAACTATTGGCTCAACAGCGCTTACTGCCTCTAACTTCACCTCTACTGTTTTCAAACACTCTGGTTCACTAGAACAAACCAAAGGCAGATACAACATTCTGCTTCTAGGTGGGGACTCTGGTTCGAACCGTTTAGGTCTAAGGCCAGACAGTATTTCAATCATCAGCGTAAGTGCTGAAACAGGTGTAGCTGTAAATATTGGACTTCCTAGAAACTTGACTAACATTCAGTTCAAAGAGGGCACACCAATTAGAAGTGTTTATCCTTATGGGTTCAATAACAACTGTGGCGGGCAGTGTTTTTTGAATGCCATATATAAAGTGACTATGGATAACCACAGAGATCTTTATCCAGGTATGGCTAAGAAGAGCACCACTGCAGGCGTTGAAGCAACTAAGTCTGCGGTTGAGTGGATCACTGGGTTAGAGATCCATGCCTACGTTTTGATCAACATGAAATCTTTTGTCGACCTAGTTGATGCGCTCGGTGGCATCACAGTAAACGTCAAGAAGGCTTTACCTATTGGCGGTCAGCAGGATTGTGTTCCAGCTGATAATGAGCGTGGCTCATACTGCCCTGATGCTATGGGCTGGATTGAAAAAGGCAAGCAGCACATGGATGGCCGAACAGCTCTTTGGTATGCAAGATCTAGACACAATACAGATGACTATGACCGTATGAAGCGTCAAAGAGAAGTTGAGAAGATCGTTCTGAAGAAGATTGACTTACAGACACTTCTTTTCAGATTAGGTTCGGTAGCCGGAGCAGGAGCCAAGCTAATCAAGACTGATATCCCAGGTAGCGCTTTACCAACCATGATGGATCTAGCACTCAAGGCTAAATCTGCGGGACTGAAGAACCTACAACTTTCTTATCCAACAATTCAGGCAGATAATCCTGATTTTTGGTTGATGCGAAAGCTTATTGCCCAGAAAATCAAGAAGTACAAATAGGTTTCTCCCAGTTTCGTAGAAGAGATTTAACAGGTCCAAAAGTTAGTCTTGGTTAATGAAAAACCTGAGAATACTAGCCATAGCCGCTCTTCTGGTGGCCTCTGTTTCCGGATGCTCGGTTCTATATCCAAACTGGGGTAAACCTACAGATAAGCCAACACCAACTGTCACAGAAACTGTGACACCCACTACCACTCCTACCGAAACTCCAACCGAGACCCCAGACCCTGATAAGGGTCCGGCCACAGTTGAGATCATGGATGCTTACGTTGATAGCCAAAACGGAGTGCTTCAAATTGTCGCTCAGATAACTAACTTCAGTGAAGACGGTGGAACTTGTACAGCCACCTTTACCGGAGGAGGCAAGAGCACATCCGTAACCGTGAATGCAGAATCAAATGCTGCCAATACTCAGTGTCGAATGATGGACCTAGCATTGGGCGCACTTGCGCCTGGCTCAGGCACCGTCAAGGTTAAATACGACTCAACCGCTCATGCTGGTGTCTCAGCTGAAACCTCGGTAATCATTCCGTGATTTACAGCCGGTTGACCAAACCTTTAGTTGCACTGCTTATCGCAGGGCTAACTTCTTTTGGGCTAACCGCTATAGCGCCAACTAATGCCTTAGATGGAAAAAACTTTGATCCAGGCTTGATTATTAGCGACAGCGTTTTCTTCGACTTTGGCACCATGACAGCCGAAGAAATTCAACGCTTTTTAGATTCTCAAGTGCCAGTCTGTGGTTCTGGACCGACAGGGATGCCATGTCTGAAAAACTACAAGACGGATACCCCTGAAAAAATAGCTGAAGTTGGTAAGTGCCAATACATGCCAGCACAGAAAAACATTTCAGCAGCACAGATTATTTACAACATTGCGAGAGCTTGCGGAATAAACCCAAGAGTTCTGTTGGTTACTTTACAAAAAGAGCAGGGGCTAGTTCAAGCCAGAATACCTTCTCCTTATATGTATAGAGCTGCTATGGGCTATGGCTGTCCAGATAGTGACCCAGGTATTTGTGGAAAAGTGTGGACCGGACTTTTCAATCAGCTTTATAAAGCGGCTGGTCAGTTCCAGTGGTATGGCGACCCGAACGGTTCATTTACTTACCTTCGACCTGGCCGAACTGTTTCAATTTCTTATCACCCTTCAGCATCAAGAAACTGTGGCAAGCAAACCTTTACTCTAAAAAGCCAAGCCACAGCAAACCTTTATTACTACACACCGTTTGTGCCGAACACTGCTTCGCTAACAAATCTGAGAGGCACCGGAGACAACTGTTCTTCGTACGGAAATAGAAACTTCTGGAGATTCTATTGGGACTGGTTTGGTAGCCCTATCGGTGGAGGCTTCTTACTCAAGAGTGCTACCAGCGATCCGTACTTTATTTCTAATGACATCAAGTATCCACTTTCTGATCCAGAGCTAGTCAAAGAACTAGCCCAACTGGGTCCACTCGGCGAAATCTCTAAAGCATATTTGGATTCTTTCAAGACCGGTATCCCACTAACTCGGATCATCAAGAGCGCTCCTATAAACAATGTCAGCGTTTACTACTTCATTAGTGGTGGGAAAAAGTATCTAATTGCCAACTGTGAGCAGGCAACCAATCTCGGACTTGATTGCCAGGCAGCCGTTCAACTTACTCAAGTGCAATTAGATGCGCTACCAACAGGTCCGTTCAGAGCGGATATCACCGGTGTTGTAAAGAGTGCACCTGTTGCACCAGCATTACCTTCATACTTTCTAGTTAGTGCAACCAAGAAGTATCCGGTTGACTGCGCTAAGTCCCACCTATTGGGCTTCACCTGCACAACAGCTAAGACCTTGACCACAGCTGAGCTTGACGCCTTACCAACGGTTCGTCTTTCAGCTGCTGCTCTAGGTATCTCCTCAATGCTGAACCTTGCTGATGGCTCGAGAGTGTTTATTAGGGCGGGCCAGAAGAGAGAAGTGTTGGATGATGCCTCTCTAACAGCTGAAGGAATCGGAGCTACTGCTCCTTCGCCTCTGACATTGAAAGATTTTGACTACCTGCCGTGGGGAATACCGATTGCCATGGATGGCAGCCTGTTTGTTCACAAAGACCTCAAGCGTGATGCGGTGCTGATAGGCGGACAGATCTACGACATTGATGTTGAAACCAGAAAAGATATCGATTTCACCAAACTCTTTAGATTAAGTACTGGAACCCTCAGCACACAGGGCATGAGCATGATTCCCTCCGCCAAGCCGCTAACCAGCCTGGTCAAGGATGAAGAAAGCCGAACTTGGCTCTTAAACAAGGATGGGAAAACAAAAGTCGAGAGCGCTTCAACCTGGGTGAAGAGTGCATCTGAAATCTCTAATGCCTTAGCAGATAAGTTTCCAACCACTGACAAAGTAATTACAGGCGATAACTATATAAAGGCAGATACCCAAGGAACCACATTCTTGCTCAAGAACGGAATCATCCGAGCAACTTATAGTGCAGCTGACAGGGTGGTTCTCGCGGAGGGCCTTTCTTCAACTGATGTTATTCCCGTCAGTGTTTCCGGCATGAGCTTCATACCTAAGAGCGTGATGGTTTTGCCTACCGGACTTGTTGTGAAGAGTAAGAAAACTGGAGTAACTGGAATCATTGATTCAGCTGGTGGAATGATTACCTTCAACGAGAACTCAATGACACTAAAACTAGCTGAACCACGAGCACTCACTACGCTTCAATTACTTGGCTATCCATCAGTTGGAACGTTCGGCCCATACAAGTTATCTTGCTCAGGGCAAATATATGTTGCTGCAAATGGTCTGGTTCATGAAACCAAACTGGATGTTGCTAAAGAACTACCTGGGGTCTCCACCAAACTCAGTGATGCTAGTTGTGCTCAACTTACTTTCACAGACAAGAGCTTCGGTAGATACATCGGACACCAGTTCATCGATCCAGTGTCCAAGAAGACAGTGAAGAAGGCTTACAAGATAGTCAAAGGTAAGCGCCTGCCTTTCAAGAACCTTGCCGAATACAAACTAGATAACCTAACTGAACCGCCATTACTTTGGGTTGATGATGCCTTCATCAAGAACCTGCCTTTGGGAAACACAATAGTTATCAAGAAGCCAACCGACCCTAAGCCAGATACGGTAACGCAACCTAAGTCATACACAATTGTTGCAGGGGACTCGCTAACCATGATTGCCAAGAAGTTCAAAACAACGGTTGCCAAACTTATGGAATTGAACAAGTTGGTCAACTCTGACCGCATAAGAATCGGGCAGGTCCTAAAGCTTCCTTAGCGTCTGCGCAGGTAGGTAATAGGTCGTTTTCCTATTTGCTCTAGTTGCTTACGCTTAGGTTTCTTCGAGTTATCCTCCAGCAGCTCCTCAGGATCATGAGATTTAACTGCAAACAAAATCAGCATAAACATCGCTGATTGAACCAGAAGCCTAGATTCAGTTATTCCTCTAACCAGCTGGGTAACCAGCAATAGCAGTGGCCAGAGGTATAGAACATTCGAGTGATGCACTCCTAAACGCCAGGTTTTAATGAAGGTTCGAGTCAGCAAGATAAGGAAAAGAACTAGCCCCACAGCGCCTAACTGCAGGAACATCTCTAAATAAGAGTTGTGCGCTTGGAAATACTCAATGCCGTTGATAACAATCAAACCTGCGAAAGGTTCAACGCCTGGCACCCAAACTCCAATAAAGCCCCAACCCTCTAGCGGTCTTTCGGAGACCAACTCGATGACAGATCTCCAGATGTCTGTGCGGTGGGTCATATCCGGACTCTTACCTAGAAACTCAAAGACGGCTCTACGGAAGATAAGCACAAAGAATCCTGCAGTTCCTGATATTGCCCAAGCGATTCTGTAGTAGCGATGCCTGGTATCCCTGTCTTTACCTTCAGCAAGTAACGAGACAATCGCAGCTAAACCGACAGCAACAGAAGCAAAGACAATTCCAGCTGAACTCGAAAGAACGATGGTAACCAAGGCAAGCAGGATGCTTAGACCAGTGAACAACCTCTGACGTTTCTTAATTGCAAACTCAACTAAGAAAGTAATCAAACCCATTAGTGCCCAAGCACCCATGAAACTATTTCGAAGCAGCAGATCATCTATTGTTCGACCGTCAGGTATTTGACCAATGTTCCTTATTTGCTGGTACAGTTTCTCATCAACACCTAGAAGAGATGCTTGGGCAAGAAGCGACAGAGTAGTAATGAATAGCTCGTACCCAAGTGTTGCAAAGATTATTCCTCTGATTGTGTTAGCAAAGATACTTAGAATCTGTCGCCAAGAGAACACCGCAACAAAGAATAGGGCGGAAAGAACAATTCCTATTTGAATTAGGAAACTTGTAATTGTTTGGCTTGGATAGTTCGACCAAAGAACTGAACCGAGCATAAGAGCAACTAGCAGAGAGAGCTCGATAGGAATTTGACGAAATACGCGTATCCAATCAGATTTGAAGAAGAAATACGCAGATCCAGTTACAGCGGTAACTGTTAGTAGAAACCAAGCCAGCCAAGCTGGAGTTTGGTTTAGGTACTCTTGAGCAAAAAGTGCGTCACCGAATACAAAAAGTATGAGATTCAAATAGCCGAACGCATAAGCGAGCTTAGGCACCTGCTCACCAATTGTTTTGCGAGCTACTTTGCTAGTTTTTGACATTTGTTCTCAAGTCTAGGGTGGCTGATGGCTAAGGGTGTTTCCCCTTGATTAGGCTATTGGAATGCTTGTGAAATTGATGAATCAACCGATGGATTACGCATGGGGTTCAACTGACCTGATTCCGAACTATTTCGGGGTTGAGGGGACAGGTAAGCCAATGGCGGAGATTTGGTTTGGTACCCACGACGGATCGCCAACCCAAGTTGTTGGTGCCAACAAGTCTTTACATTCAACACTTCAAGAGCAGGGCAAATCAGGCAGGCTGCCATTTCTATTGAAGATACTGGCTGCCGGTGCACCTCTATCTATTCAGGCCCATCCAAATCCCACGCAAGCTGTTGAAGGCTTTGCTAGAGAGAATGCAGCTGGTATTCCTATCACTGCCCCTAATCGCAACTATAAAGACGATCTAGCTAAGCCCGAGCTAATAGTGTCCCTGACTCAACGCTTTGATGCTCTAGTTGGCTTTAGTTCAGCCGCACTAGTCAAAGAGAAGTTTGCTGAGCTACTTGAAGTAAGTACCAGTTCTAAATTGACTGAAGTTTTGACCAGATGGCAATCTTGGCTAGAAACCGATCAGGGGATACGTAAGGTATTTGTAGATGCTCTAACTTCAGCTGATTGTGATGAAAGTTTTATTGCTGATCTCATCGATTCAGCAGAACAGTGTCCAGCTCTGGTTGACCTAGTTGTTTACCTCGCGGAACATCACGGCAAAGACCGAGGAATTGCAACAGCACTGCTTATGAACCACTTGAGCCTGAATAGAGGCGAGGGTGTATTTGTGCCAGCAGGCATGCCTCACGCTTATCTGTCTGGTTTAGGTGTTGAGGTAATGCTTGCTAGCGACAACGTTCTGCGTGGTGGACTGACCCCTAAACACATCGACATCGAAGAACTAACAAAAGTGCTGGTCTTTGAAACAACTGATCCACAACTTGTGAAAACCAAGACCCTAGCGGTTGGCTTTGAGAAGTTTGATTTGCCAACACCTGAGTTTGATTTCTATCGAGCTAGCGTTGGTTCAAGTAATTTACTTGCAGATATCAATCTGCCGGGCGACGCCATAGTTTTATGCACTGAAGGCTCAGTTGCTCTAAGCAACAGTCAGGAAGAGCGAGAGGTGTTAAACAATGGTGAAGCAGCTTTTATGGCAGGGGATGCCAGATCGTTCAGTCTTTCTGGTAACGGAACAGTGTTTATCGCAGTTAGTTCGATGTAGCTCGGTAGTGGCTTGAAACAATATCTTCTAGTGTTTGTTTCGATTTCCAACCCAAGGTTTCGTTAATACGAGAAACATCAGCACTCAGAGCAGCAGGGTCACCTGGTCTTCTATCAACTAAGTCAACAGCGAAGTCTTGACCGATAACTCTGTGGATGGTGTCTATCACTGCAAGAACTGAAGAACCAGTTCCTGTACCAACGTTGAAGATTGAGTGCTCTCTGTTCTCTGCCTTCAAATAGTCCAAGGCAGCGATGTGAGCATCGGCTAGGTCAAGGACATGGATGTAGTCACGAACACAACTACCGTCACTGGTAGGCCAGTCAGTTCCAAAGACTTGGATCGGCTGATTGTTTTTGATGGCGTTGAAAGCTATAGGAATGAGGTTGGCAACAGCCGTGTCAGCAAGGTCATCAAAACCAGCTCCAGCGACATTGAAGTAGCGAAGGCTAACAACCTTGAGGCCCCAAGCCTTTTCAGCAGCGGCCATCATCCATTCACCAATAAGTTTGGTTTCACCGTATGGGTTAATTGGACGGGCCAAGTAATCCTCATTAACCTGATCAACATCTGGTGAGCCGTAAGTTGCAGCACTTGAGGAAAAGACCATGTTCATCACTTTGGTTTCCCTCATGGCTAAAAGCAGGTTGGTGACGGAGTTGACGTTCTGCTGGTAGTAATACTCTGGTCGGTCAACTGATTCACCCACTGACTTGCGAGCAGCTAAGTGAATAACCCCTTCGATGGAGTGCTTTCTGATAGCTTCGACCATTTTGTTTACTGCATCAGGGGAGGCTAGATCCAGTTCAACCAGAGGAGTGTCGCCTAGGCGATCCACCTTGCCGGCACTCAGATCATCTAGGGCAATTGGCTCGTGGCCTGCAGCAATTAGCTGCCTGATGACGTGTGACCCGATATATCCAGCACCGCCGGTTACTAAAATCTTCATAGGTCAAGGTTATCGACGTTTCCAGGGTCAAAATACCCGTTAATCAGCGAGAAACCGAATGTTAAGGCTTGGTAACGCTTCTCGATTTGACCTATTGTCAACTTGACACCACAATACTTACAGCGTTGTAATTACAAAGGTGCAATACCAGTGGCGCTTGAAAAGCTTTGAGAGGAACCGCATGTCCGTGAACGAGAACTTTGGCCAAGTACCTGATGACTGGTTTAAGGACCCATTCCTCCGCTCAATACTGGGAGGCGATCTAAGTGCAGATCACAACCCTTTGGCTTGGCAGAGAGACGCTCTTTGTTCACAAACAGACCCAGAAGCATTCTTCCCTGAAAAGGGCGGATCAACCAGAGATGCCAAGCGCATTTGTTCCGGTTGCGATGTACAGAAGCAGTGCTTGGACTATGCACTTGCCAATGACGAAAGATTTGGAATCTGGGGCGGTCTCAGCGAGCGCGAACGTCGCAAGCTAAAGAAGCGCGCTTAGTCTAAGGACGGGCCACGCCATGAGTATGCGTGTGGTGGCGGTTGTTGTTAGTAATGACCAACCGCTCTATTTACAAAAGAACCTAGAAGCTCTGGAGAAACAGAGTTTCAGAATTGAACGCACACTCGTAGTTGATACTTCAACTTCAACGCAAACTAATGCAATTCTTGATGCATTCGTTGAACAATCCAGCAAACATGCAGTTTTAGCAATCCAGGAAAAAGCAACCTTCGCTGAACTTTCAGCTCTTGCAGTTAAACAAGTCTTAGATGGTTTAGATAATCTCGATGAGATTGCGATATGGCTTATTCATGATGACAGCCTTCCCGAGGTTCATGCTTTGGCAGAGTTGGTTAGAGCGTTAGAACTATCTCCACTTGTCGCAATTGCGTCTCCTAAGCAACTGGGTTTTGATAATCCCAAGATGATTGTTCAGCAAGGCTTGACCGTAACAAAATCTCTCAAGCCTTTCTCTTTAGTAAATGACGAACTTGATCAAAAGCAGCATGACTGGATGAGCGATGTGCTTGCGGTAACCAGTAATGCCATGTTGATTAGAGCTAATGTGTGGGCAGACCTAGGTGGGTTCTCACTGGTTGCCCCAGAACTTGCTGCGGATATTGATTTAGGAATTAGAACTCACCAACTAGGTTTTCGAGTGGTGGTAGTTCCAACATCAAGAGTTCGTCACGCCGAACTATCGCTTCATGGCCAAAGAGATAAGAAGTGGCTCGGTGGTTCGGTCAAGTTTGCCATGGCAAAAGCTACCAACCACTTACGTCTAGCTCACTTCCCATTATTTGTTTCATTTCTATACTGGTTGACTCTGCCAGTTCTTTCGATAGTCCAGGTAGCCGCTCTGCTATTGATGAAGAGACCAGATCGAATCTTGTTTACCCTGAAGGCTAACCTTTGGGCTTTCTTTACAGTTCGAGCCAGGCTTAGAGATAGACACCGAGCCTCAATCAAAGCGCTCCGACCGCTCTTTGCTTCATCAACTCAAATAAAATCTAGGGCTCGTTTAGCTTTTGAACTTGAAGAACAAAAAACCAACCTAGCTAATTTTCAAGAGGTACCCGCTACTCGCTCAAGCGTTCTGCAACGTAGTTTTTTAGCAAGCGGTGGATTATGGGTAATGCTCGGCTTGCTAGTGATTTCTTTCAAGTACTTTCCGCTGGGACAATCAGCGCTCGGAGGCTTTGCTCTTCCCGTTAGCGATAGTTGGCTACAGCTTTTTGCAAATACTGGGTCAAGTTACCAGTTCGTCGGTTTAGGTATCGCTGCTCCGAGTGATCCATTCAATTGGGTACTTCTTCTAATTGGTTCACTAACTTTCTTCGCACCAAACCTTGCGCTTTCTGTTGTTCTTTTTATTGCAATGCCGTTGGCGTACTTCGGCGCTTGGCGTCTACTCTCAACTGTCACGTTGAGAAATTCACTAAAGATCCCGTTGTCGCTGATTTACGTCTTCTGGCCGGCGCTGACTCTTTCCCAGTCGACAGGAAACTACCCGGCAGTAATCTTTTCGATAACTCTGCCTTGGCTGCTATTTGCCCTAGCTCGAGCAGGACGATTAGGAATTGCTAGCTCAACCAGATCTTCTGCGCAGAGCTGGTCATGGATTGCTGCTAGTTCATTACTCTTTGCCGTTGCTGCTGTTAGCGCTCCTAGCGCGTTGGTTCTCCTAGTTTCTGTTGCTATTGCTTACGCGGTGCTCTCTAAAGGAAGATTTGTAACAACTGCTTTCATAGTCTTACCTGCTGCAGCTTTGATGACTCCGTACCTGGTTCATCAGGTGTTGATCAATAAAACTCCTTTAGCTATTTTTGCCGACCCAACGATTTCCTATCCGAGTAGGCCGCAGAGCGTTCTCCAAGCTCTAATGGGCCAAGATCAATTGCTTGGTTGGGCTGCCATAGGAATCTTGGCTCTGGCGTTGTTCACTTTGCTCGCTAAATCAAAAGGTGTTCTAGGGCTATGGGTTTTGGGTTTAGTGGCCCTAGTTAACTTAGTTTTCACTCAATCGATTTCGTATACCGGTGGCGGCACGGGTTCAATTTTCTTGGATTCAACAAGTGCCGTGTTTAGTAGCCCAACGCCTTCGGTGATGTTCCTTAGTTTGCTAGTTCTAGTTGCCATGGGAATCGGGCTTGACTCGCTAACTCGGGTTGGCTTCAGAAGGTTGTCTGTGGCTCTAGTTGTAATTGTTGGAGTTCTTCCATTGTCTGTAAGTGCGATGCTCATACCTAGTGTGGTGTCCTTCGGTGAGAGTCGGAACTTGCCTGCCATTTTTGTGGCTGAGTCAAAGGCTGGAAAGGATCTTCGCCTGCTCGTTATTTCCAAGCTGGGCGAATCAGAATCACAAGAATTCCGTGCAGAGCTAGTCAGACCCAATGGTGTGCGACTTGATTTAGTTTCCACTGCCTATCGAACAAGCTCCCAAAACATTTCACTTGGTTCAGATGCTTCGACCAAGAGTGTTGTTTCTGAACTTGTTGGAAACCTAGTTTCAGCAAACGGTAAGAATCTAAGTCCCGCATTGAAAGAAACTGGCATAGGTTACGTGTTGGTAACTGATAAGCCTGGCAATGCTGACCTAGCTGTTAGTTTGAACTCGGTCACCGAGTTAGATCAAGTTGGCACGACCGAGTTTGGTCAATTATGGCGAGTCAAGGGTAGTGAAACTTTTAAGGTTCAAGACAATCAGACATATTGGTCAATCACTAAATCTGTTCAACTTGGAGTTTTAGTTTGCTTCATCCTGCTTGCCTTGCCTACTTATCGTGGCCGTAAATCTAGAAGAGTCGTTCAAGAGCTCAACGAAGATAGTTTCCAGTTACCGGAGGAGCAGTAATGTTTATTCGCATTCTTCGTTTCGTACTTGTTGCTGGTGTCGCAGTGTCTGTTGTAGTTCTAGGAGAACCGCTGAATCTACTCAGCACTCCAAAAGTGGAATCGAAGGTTCATGAGGTAAGTGCTAAGGATCTTCAAATTACCTGTACCGGACCAACTTTTATCGCTGGTGGCAAGAATCAAACTTCGGTTTCTTCATTCAAGCGCTCTGGTGCTGCAAGTTCTTCAATTTCATATTCAGCAGCCACTGAAACTTCGCTAAAAGGCTATAGGAGCAAAGATCTTCAAGGTTATGGGGTTAGGCAAGATATCTTCAAGAAGCTAAACAAGTTCACCTCGCTCACCGTGTTAGATAAGACAGGTAAGAACGCTCAAGGTTCGTCGCTTCTGACGGTCAATCAAATTCAGTTAGCAAAGAGCAAAGGAATTAATGGTCTGCTAGCCGCTCCTTGCCTTCGACCACAGAGTGAGTTTTGGCTGATCGGAGGATCAACAGCTATTGGAAGGGAAGCTCTGTTAGTGCTAACCAATCCAACTGCAATTGATTCGACCGTTGACTTAGAAATTTTCACTGAGAATGGAAACTCAACCAGCGCGGGTCTTTCAGGCATTGCAGTTCCTGCAAACGACACCACAGTTGTTCCCCTGTCATCTTTTGTGCTCAGAGCAGAGTCGATAGCTGTGCACGTAGTAAGTAGGGGTGGCTCGATAACCGCATTTGTTCAGCAGAAGGCAGTTAGAGGTAATAGTGCTTCAGGAGCCGACTACGTAGCTCCTGCACCGAGTGCTAGTACACGAGCTATTCTGCCTGGCATCCTGGTTCGAGGCTCGGTTGATAGTTCAGAGTTCAGAGCTAAGGCAGATAAATACTCGGACGTTCAGCAGTTACTTAGAGTTTTCGTACCCGGCACCAAGGATGCCACCATTACCTTCCAAGTACTAGGAACAACTGAGGAAACTTTCGGCACTGTCCTTTCTGTCAACGCTAGTGCTGGAAAGGTCACTGACTTTGAGATGCCTGGTTTAGCGGATGGTGATTACTTTGGAATTCTTGATTCTGATGTTGAGGTGTTCTCTAGTTTTAGGTTGGTAAGAAGTAAAACCATTCCAGGTGCGTTTACAGACTTCTCTTGGATCAACGCGGCAGAAGCTTTTAGTAGCCCTAGGTATGTCGCAGTTCCTAAAGCCGGCATAAGTAAGCTCTCGGTTACCAATCCAGGGGATGAGCCAACAACTGTTTCCATCCGAATTGGTGGCACAACAGTAAAGAGAACTATTGGCGCTGGTGCTACCGAAGTTATACGTGCTACCTCAGGCTTATCGATGGGTGTGATTCCGGAAAATGCAGATGTGTATGCCAACTTGGTTATTGATGTGAATGGACGAATAGGTGTGCTGCCACTTCTAGATGACAAGAATATTTCTGGGAAAGTGGAAGTTAGCGTTCACTAACTTTACTTATCTTCATCTCCAAAGATAAGCTCCCAAGGCTCTTTGCCGATAAGTTCAGCTGCAGCCTCAAACACATGGTGTTCGATACGTACACGTTCCTCAGTTGGATTTGATATCTGGTTTAGTCGCAAGATAGGCAAACGATAAATGACTATTGTTTTGGTTTCTTTTCTAACTGACCAGCGCTTGACGAATGTGGAATTTATTCCAAGAACGGGAGCGTCCATGATGCGATGTTGCAGCTCACCTAGTTCATCAGGCCAGCGCTCTTTCAGGTATTCGCAGGTTGAATTGACTATTGAGGCAAAGGAATCAAGGCCAGAACCACCAGTTTTATACTGGGCACCAGAGAGGGAATGCCGGATGCCACGACCGTGGCGGTCTCTGTCTCGGGGTTTTAGGGCCATGGGGACATTGTATTCTTTAGGTTGATAAATAGAAGGGGCTTCAATGGCTGTCAACTGGGACGCAATGGTCAAGACCTACGATGTGCGTGGGCTGGTGAATGTTGATCTGACTGAAGAAGTGGTCGAGGCGTTAGCTGCGGGCTTTGTCGATGAGCTAGAACTTGCTGGTAAGTCTGTGGTTGTCGGTCACGACATGCGTGATTCATCCCCATTGTTTGAGCAGGCATTTTCCAGAGGTGCTCGTGCACGCGGGGCGAACGTTATCTCAATTGGACTTTGCTCAACTGATGAGTCTTACTTTGCTTCAGGAAAGCTGAACCTGGCTGCAGCTATGTTTACCGCAAGCCATAACCCAGCTACCTATAACGGAATCAAGTTCTCTAGAGCTGGGGCTAGAGGCATAAGTTTAGACACCGGCCTTGCTGCGATCAGAGATAGAGCAAAGGTGTTCTTAGCTGAAGGCATTAAAGAAGTTGCTGCTCCTGGTACTTACACAAAAGAAGATGTTCTAGTTGAATATGCAACTTACCTAAGAACCTTGGTTGATCTGACTCAGGTAAAGCCGATGAAGGTCGTTGTTGATGCGGCTAACGGTATGGGTGGACTAACTGTTCCAGCTGTGTTGGGAGTTGCTGCCGGTCTTGCCAAACTTCCGATTGAAATCATTGATATGTATTTTGAACTTGATGGTACTTTCCCAAACCATGAAGCTAACCCATTGGAGCCTAAGAACTTAGTGGATCTGCAGAAAGCAGTTGTTGAGCATAAAGCAGATTTAGGTCTAGCTTTCGATGGTGACGCTGATCGTTGCTTTGTAATCGATGAGAATGGTGACCCGGTTACTCCAAGCGCTGTTGCAGCCATGGTTGCCAAGCGAGAGATTGCTCGTGCTAAGTCTCTAAACCCTGAAGCTGATGTAACCATTTTGTATAACCTAATTACCTCCAAGGTTGTTGCAGAAGTAATTGAAGCTGCCGGAGCCACTGGAGAGCGTACCAAAGTAGGTCACTCCTTGATTAAGGACCGAATGGCGGCAACCAATGCTGACTTTGGAGGTGAGCACTCAGCTCACTACTACTTCAAGAGCTTCTGGGGTGCCGACAACGGCATGTTGGCTGCCATGCATGTGTTGGCTGAATTCGGTTCTCAGCCTGAAACCCTCAGTGCTATCTCAAAGCAATACAACCCTTACTTCCTATCTGGCGAGATCAACTCAACAGTGACAGATGTGCCAGCTGCCAAGGCAAGGATTGAAGATGCGTTCGCTGCTAGGGCTGAGTTTGACCACCTCGATGGCGTAACCGTGTCGGGGACTGATTCTTCAGGTAACTGGTGGTGGTTCAACGTTAGAGCCTCAAACACTGAGCCTTTACTTCGCCTAAACGTTGAGGCTAAGGCTGAAGCCACCATGCAAGCCATCAGGGATGAAGTCTTAGGTCTCATTCTCAGGTAACGATTTGGTTTCGTTTAGGGCTATATAAGGGCGATAATAGAGCCTATGACTTCTATGAAGAGCCAGACCGAGACCAAGATTGACCACAAGGTAGCCGACCTAGGGCTAGCCGATTACGGCAGACACCTAATTCGTTTAGCTGAGAACGAGATGCCTGGTCTTATGGCTATGCGTGAACAGTTCGGCCCATTGCAACCACTACGTGGTGCTCGTATCGCCGGTTCTCTTCACATGACTATTCAGACAGCTGTTTTGATTGAAACTCTTGTGGCTCTTGGGGCTAAAGTTCGTTGGGCATCATGCAACATTTTCTCTACCCAAGATGAGGCTGCAGCTGCAGCTGTTGTTGGCCCGCACGGAACCGTTGCACTTCCAGCCGGTGTTCCAATCTTTGCTTGGAAGGGTGAAAGCCTCGAAGAGTACTGGTGGGCAACTGAGCGTATCTTTGACTGGACTCAAGAAGCACTTGCTGAAGGTGCAGATTACATCGGTCCAAACATGATTCTTGATGACGGTGGAGATGCAACTCTTCTTGTTCACAAGGGTCGCGAATTCGAACAAGCTGGATCTGTTCCACCAGCAGGAGTTGAAGACAACGAAGAGTATCGAGTTATTCTTGCTCTTCTCGCAGAGCAGTTTAAATTGCAGAACGATCGTTTCACTCGCATTGCTGCTGACATCTACGGTGTGACCGAAGAAACCACAACTGGAGTAAAGCGTCTATACGAGATGTTCAAGCGCGGAACACTTCTGTTCCCTGGCATCAACGTCAACGACTCTGTAACTAAATCAAAGTTTGACAACAAGTACGGTATCCGTCACTCACTTCCAGATGGTCTAAACCGTGCAACCGACATTCTTATCGGCGGTAAGACAGTGTTTATCGCAGGTTACGGAGACGTTGGTAAAGGTGCAGCTGAAGCTATGCGTGGCCAGGGCGCTCGCGTAATCATCAGCGAAGTTGACCCTATCTGTGCTTTGCAGGCAGCCATGGATGGCTACCAGGTAACAACTATTGAGAAGGTAGTCAAAGACGTTGACTTCTTCATCACCGGAACTGGAAGCCCAGCGGTTATTAGAACCGAGCACATTGTTGAGATGAAGCATCTCGCAGTTGTTGCCAACATCGGTCACTTCGATAATGAAATTGACATGGCCGGTATCGAACGTATTCCTGGTATCAAGAAAGTTGAAGTAAAGCCTCAGGTTGATGAATGGCAGCTTCCTAACGGAAACTCTGTTCTAATTCTTTCCGAGGGCCGTCTAATGAACCTTGGAAATGCCACCGGACACCCATCATTTGTCATGAGCACATCGTTTAGCAATCAGGTACTAGCTCAGATCGAGCTTTTCACCAAGAGGTCGGAATACCCAATCGGCGTCTATATTTTGCCTAAACACCTAGACGAGAAAGTAGCTCGTCTGCACCTGTCTGCTTTGGGAGTGGAACTAACGGAACTCTCTAACGATCAGGGTCGCTACATCGGAGTGGAGCCTCAGGGCCCATTCAAGCCGGATCACTACCGTTACTAGAAAGAATTTTCTATGTTTAAAATACTCATCGTCGAAGACGACGATGCTCTAAGAGAGCAACTTGAAATTGGTCTGATGGCCAGTGGCTTTGAAGTATGCCACGCATCAACCGGGCTAGATGCCGTTCCAGCCTTTGAAAAGAACAAGCCCGATCTAATTCTTTTGGACCTGATGCTACCTGGCAAAAACGGCATTGAAATTTGTACAGAGATTCGCAGAAACTCTGGTGTGCCAATCATCATGCTCACGGCAAGAACTGAAGATTCAGACATGATTCGTGGCCTTGAAGCCGGTGCTGATGACTATGTCACAAAGCCATACAAGATTGAAGTTCTAGTTTCTAGAATCAAAGCCAGACTTCGTCCTCTAAAGGAAGTTCTGCATCCAATCATCAAGATTGGCTCCATTGAAATGGATACCCTAAGTCACGAAGTGCGTAAAGGCGATAAGAAGATTGCCCTAACTCCTTTGGAGTTCAAGCTCTTGCTTACCCTCGCTTCTCATCCAAATGAAGTCTTTAGCCGAGAAATGCTTTTGGAGCAGGTTTGGGAATACACCTATAAGGCAGATACGCGTTTAGTTAACGTCCACGTTCAGCGTCTGCGTTCAAAAATTGAGGACGACCAAGAAGATCCGAAGTTAGTTCTAACCGTTAGAGGTTGGGGCTACAAAGCAGGGCCTGAATAAATGATATTTAGCCGCATCACTAAGGCGGCATTAGATCAATTTAGGTCTTCGCTGCAGCTCAGAGCCTTGGTGTATACCGTGGCACTTTCAGGCACGGCACTAATTGTTTTGGGTGGGGTGCTCAGTGTCTCAATCGGTAACGGTTTGTTTAACCGAAAAACAGAGCAAGCGGTTATTGAAAGCAACAGAGCAAAGTTCACTGTTTCTAGATTGTTTGAAGGTGTTTCAGACCAAGGTCCTTGGCGATTGGAGCAAGTTCTTGATGAGGTTGTTCCTGAGCTTGAATCGATAGGTATTTCACAAACCAGACAGGTAGCCTTCCTACATAGTGCCACTCAACCAAACCCAAAGAACCTTTCTAGTCCAACATCTGCCGGAATAGATCTGAGTTTGATTACCGATGACTTTAGACAACTCGTCACTAGTGAAGTTGGCTTACAGACTAGGACAGTGCAGGTTATTCGAGGGGGCGAGTCAACACCGGCTGTTTTGATTGGTCAAAAGTTCACTCTGCCAGGCGGCCACAACTACGAGCTGTATCTGGTCTATGACATGTATAACGAGCAACAGTCGCTGTTGTTCGTGCAGAGAACACTCATCTTGGGTGGCTTCATAACATTGATGATTATTGGTTTCTTCTCTTTCTTGGTTACCAGCTGGTTGGTCCGTCCGGTTCAAGAAGCAGCTGATGCCAGTGAGCTTTTGGCAAGTGGAGATCTCGACAGGAGACTAGCTGTTCGAGGATCAGATGTTGCGGCTGTGTTGGCAACTTCCTTTAATCACATGGCGGACAGTCTTCAAGAAAAGATAACGGCCATGGATGAGCTCTCCAAGATGCAGCAACGCTTTGTCTCTGACGTTTCACATGAACTTAGAACACCGCTAACCACCATGAAGCTTGCAGCCGACTATCTATATGACAATCAGGATGGCTTGCCTGAATTCTCTAAGCGCTCCATTAATAACTTGCACGGTCAAATGGACCGCTTTGATCTTTTGCTTGCTGACCTACTGGAAATCTCTAGGTATGACGCAGACGGTGTTGAACCAACGTTTGAGGTGCATGACCTCAACGGAATTGTCGGTCTTTGCTTAGCTGCGATACAACCTTTCGCTGATTCTAAGAACGTTTATCTTGAAGCAGATATTCCATCTGGAGCAGTTCAGTGTGAAGTTGACTCAAGACGAATCGAAAGAATTCTAAACAACCTTTTGACTAATGCTATTGAACACGGGGAGGGCAAACCTGTGTTAATTAGAGTAGGCCAGAACGATAAGGCAGTGGCGGTAAGCGTCACCGATCACGGTATTGGAATGAACAAGCAAGAGTTAGTTCAGGTATTCGATAGGTTCTGGCGAGCAGATCCATCTCGTAAGAGAACAACCGGTGGCACAGGTTTGGGCTTAGCTATTTCTCTTGAAGATGCCCAGCTACATCTAGGTCAGCTTGAAGTAACCGCTGAACCTGGGGTGGGAGCCTGCTTCAGATTGACTATTCCTAAGCGTCATGACGTTACAAACTTTGTATCGCCTCTTCCACTTGCAGTTCACACTTCCTAGTTTTCAACAGTTTTAGAGAATCAAACTAAGGAACTAAATATTCACTAGACACTTACTTACGTGTCTAAAATTTTGGATTTAGTGCTACCAACCCCATGTGTGCTTTGCAGCAAGTTGGGCTCTCCGCTTTGCCTCAACTGCAAGAGCAGCTTTCCAACATCTAACATTCCAATTGAAATAGCCGGGGTTAGTGGCCTAGCAATAACTGAATACACCTCGGATGCATCACTAATCATCAACTCAATAAAGGAGAAGGGCCTAACCAGCCTTATTCCAATAGTTGCGGATCTCATGGTGATGCGTTGGCCAGAGGATATTCTTACCCCTGTGTTTGTGCCTTTACCTTCATCGCCGACCAACAGTAAAAAGCGTGGGTTTTCACACACTGCGCTCATGGCTAGAGCCCTATCCAGAAGAATTCCTGGCTCTAGCGTTCGCGAATTGCTTCGATCTGCAAGATCAAGACTGGATCAGGTCGGTTTGTCATCTCTAGAGAGAAGCAAAAACATGGAAGGAGCATTCCGCTTGGACCTGAGAGGGTATCGACCTTCAAAGCGACCTATTGTCCTAGTTGACGATGTGCTCACTTCTGGAGCGAGCATGGCCTCGGCTATTCAAACCATAGGACTTGAGGGACTAAGCGTTTCAAGCTTCTGTGTTCTGGCCAAGGCAGGGTTCAAATAGCCCTTGTTTACTGGGGGAGAGAGGTCGTTAGTCTCAGTCTAGAATTGGAGAGAACCCCCTAATAGTGTTTGGAGTTAACCATGGCATCAATTGTTGATCGTCTGTTGCGAGCTGGCGAAGGCAAAATCCTAGCCAAGCTAAAGGCAATAGTTACACAGGTCAATGGCCTTGAAGAGAGCTTCGTAGCCCTGAGCGATGAAGACTTACTCCACGAAACAGCATTGCTTAGAGAGCGTTATGTGGCTGGTGAAACTCTAGACGATCTACTTCCTGAAGCATTTGCTGCCGTTAGAGAAGCAGCTAGAAGAACTCTTGGAATGCGTCACTTTGACGTTCAGATTATGGGTGGCGCGGCTCTGCACCTGGGTAACATCGCCGAAATGAAGACTGGTGAAGGTAAGACTCTTGTTGCCACCTTGCCTGCTTACCTAAATGCTATTGCTGGCCGTGGTGTTCACATTATTACTACCAACGATTACCTTGCCGAGTACCAGGGTGAACTTATGGGCCGTGTATTCCGAGCTCTTGGTATGAGCACCGGAATCATTATCTCTGGCCAGAACCCAGAGGTAAGAAGAGAGCAATACCTTTGTGACATCACCTACGGAACGAACAACGAATACGGTTTTGATTACCTAAGAGACAATATGGCTCAGAGCTCTGCTGACATTGTTCAGCGTGAACACTTCTTCGCCATCGTTGACGAGGTTGACTCGATTCTGATTGATGAGGCTAGAACTCCGCTAATCATTTCTGGTCCTGCTTCAGGTGAGGCTAACCGCTGGTTTGGTGAGTTTGCCAAGATTGCTGAAAAACTTCAACCAGTTATTGACTACGAAGTTGATGAGAAGAAGAGAACTGTTGGAATTCTTGAGCCAGGCATTACTCGTGTTGAAGACTACCTAGGAATCACAAATCTTTACGAAGCCGCTAACACACCACTGATCTCTTTCCTAAACAACTCTTTGAAGGCCAAAGCGCTTTTCAAGCGTGACAAAGATTATGTAGTCATGAAGGGTGAAGTGCTAATCGTCGATGAGCACACCGGCCGTATTCTTGAGGGTCGCAGATACAACGAAGGTATGCACCAGGCCATTGAAGCTAAAGAGGGTGTAGCCATCAAGGCTGAAAACCAGACTTTAGCTACAGTGACTTTGCAGAACTACTTCCGTTTGTATAAGACCCTTTCAGGTATGACTGGTACAGCAGCTACTGAAGCAGCTGAATTCATGAGCACATACAAGCTTGGTGTTGTTCCAATCCCAACTAACAAGCCGATGATTCGTAAAGATCAGTCAGACCTTATCTATAAGAACGAAGCAGTCAAGTTTGCAATGGTTGTTGAAGACATTGCCGCTCGTCACGCTACCGGTCAGCCAGTACTAGTTGGAACCACATCGGTTGAAAAGAGCGAGTACCTGTCAAAGCTTCTAGCTAAGCGTGGTGTTCGTCACGAAGTTCTAAACGCTAAGAACCACGCTCGTGAAGCCTCTATTGTGGCTCAGGCCGGTCGTTTAGGTGCAGTAACTGTTGCCACCAACATGGCTGGTCGTGGAACTGACGTCATGCTCGGAGGTAACTCTGAGTACCTAACCTTTGAGGCTCTGGCTAAGAAGGGTTTTGACTCTGTCGAAAAGCCTGAAGAGTATGAAACAGCCTGGGCTGAGGCATACCCAAAGATGAAGGAGCAGGTTGCCGAAGAAGCCGCCAAGGTCATTGACGTTGGTGGGCTCTATGTTCTAGGAACTGAGCGTCACGAATCAAGACGTATCGACAACCAGCTACGTGGTCGTTCAGGACGTCAAGGTGACCCAGGTGAGTCTCGTTTCTACCTGTCCCTGACCGACGATCTGATGCGTCTATTCAACTCAGGGGCAGCAGCAGCTTTGATGAACAGGGGCAATGTTCCTGATGACATGGCAATCGAATCTGGAGTTGTTAGCAAGGCTATTGCTTCAGCACAGTCCCAAGTTGAAGCGCGTAACGCTGAAACTCGTAAAAACGTTTTGAAGTATGACGATGTTTTGAATCGTCAGCGCGAGGCAATTTACTCTGACCGTAGACACATCCTTAGTGGCGATGATCTAACAGGAAGAGTTGACACTTTCCTTGAAGATGTAATCACAAACATTGTTGATTCCAACATTGTTGAGAACTCAGGAATCAACTGGGATCTAGATGCTCTTTGGAGTGACCTAAAAACCATCTATCCGGTTGGAATTACTGTTGAAGAAGTTTTGGCAGAAGCTGGAACAAGATCAAGGCTAACCAAAGCTTGGCTAACCAGAGAGATTCTTGCAGATGCCAGAATTGCTTACTCAAAGCGTGCAGCCAGCGTTGGTGAAGCTCCGATGCACGAACTTGAGCGTCGTGTGGTGTTATCTGTTCTGGACAGAAAGTGGCGTGACCACCTTTATGAGATGGATTACCTAAAAGAAGGTATTGGTCTTCGTGCGATGGCTCAACGTGATCCGCTGGTTGAGTATCAACGTGAAGGTTTCAACATGTTCACTCAGATGATGGGTTCGATTAGGGAAGAAGCTATTGGCTTCCTTTTCAACCTTGATGTTCAGGTTGAGCAAGCTCCACAGCCGCCAATCAAGAACCTAACCTTCTCGGCTCCTTCAGAGCAAGGCGATACAAAGGTTAAGACTCAGAGTGACGAGAAGCCAGATAACAGCGAAGGTAGCTCGTTCTTTAAGAAGTAAGCACTTAGAGAACGGCTAGGCTTCTGGCTCGCCAGCGGCCGTTGTATCCCTCGAGCCTTATTGCTACAGCCTTTGCTCTTCCTCGATTGTGGACAATAACAACACCCTCGACAACGCCAGGTCTTGGGCTAAAGGTTGAGATTCTGCCAATGGCAAGATTTGGCCTTAGCTGCCTCACAGTGCTCTCAGCCCTGGATCTTGATGAGGCCGAAGACTTTTGCCTAAGTTGTTGATAAACCCCATCTGTTAGCCATCTGGCACATTGTTCAATGTCTCTAATGCCAGCAAGAGTTTCAATCACCGATTGAGCAAGGAAAGCAAGAATAGGTTTAGGGTCTCCCAGATCTTCTAGCGGAGTGCTCTCAATCCCAAAATAATCATCTGTTTCTAAGGGTGTGCTTGATTTCCTCTTTGCAATTGACACGTCGTTCATTTGGCATTCACTTTCCCCCAGAGCACGAATAGAGCCAAAAATACCGATAAAAGTTATTTTTGACAATGCCGTGTTTTAGTTGTGGATAAGTCTGATGGAGTTTTGATTCTTCTGGCATAACTGCATCATGAACATAGATGCATTACTCGAAGACCTTGAAGCGCAAGGCTACTTCGCTAGCACAGCTGACCACAGTCAGCAAAAACCTAAACAACTCTGCAAATCAGTTCTAGTAGTCAGAGATGGCTTACCGGATATTTATCTTGCAATGCCACTTCTTGGAAAAGACTTCATTGCGGGTTTTCAAAATCGAATTACAAAAAGCAGTTGGCTCGTCATTAGACAATACTCATTCCTTGAACCGCAAGACTATGGCACTGAACTGCAATTGACTCAGCTTTCCCTAAGGGAGATTACTAAGGCGCATCTAATCGGAGTTCCAATAAGAATTGGTTTAGTAGACCAATCTCCTGAGTTGAACGGTTACATAACTGGAAACTTCTCAAAAATGATCGAGTTCGTATCATTTGAAGCTAGGACACTTTGGATACCAATAGCCCAAGTGGGCTACATGGTTGTGGATAAGCTCAGCATTAATTCAAAAGTTTGACCAACATAGTTCAATGCCTATCTTTAAGCGCAGACGAAGAAGAAGCGTCCAACTGAATAACCGTTGGGGATCTAGGCGCAACCGGATTCTCTTTGCTGTTTCACTAACTTTGATTGCGATAGCCTCCTGGCTGCTGTCGGCTAATTCAGAAGAGAAATTGAGCCAATACTTAGTAGCAACCAGTAACATCGCATCTTCAACAGCTATAGGCAGTGCCAACCTTTCTGCAGTACCAATGTATCTTTCGGATGCTGAATCTCAGTACCTGAAGGCCACTGATAAGAACCTAAACAATTGGGTTTTAGTTCGCCCCGTGAACGCAGGTGAACTAATTCCAATAAGTGCCATAGCTCCTGCCAATACAGCCGACTGCACACAAATAGTTGTTGCCTTAGCGATGAGTATGGCTAGCACAGTCAAGGTAGGCGACAGTATCGACCTCTGGGCGGCTGATCAATCTAGCAGCGTCGAATCTATACCGATACAGGTTGTATCTGCAGGTGAACTCATAAGCACAAAACTAGCTAGCGATAGCTTTGGTCAGGCAGCTCAGAGTATCGAGGTATGTGTATCGCCAGCGGAAATACGCTCAGTGGTCTCAGCTATTGCTAGAAAAGCAACTGTGGTCGGCATCAGGTCACAAAACTAATGGCAACTATGGAAACCAAACAACGGGGGCGAAGAGCGCATCTGGCAGTTGTAGGCGATGTTCAAGTGCCTGTCGCCTCATCAATCAAGGAACCTGCTTACCCAGTGCATGTTATTGCCGTTTGGGGTCCTGCAGGTTCTCCAGGTAAGAGCACAATAGCCACCAATGTGGCTGCTGAATTAGCTCTCACAGGTCAAAGAGTTCTTCTCGTGGATTTAGACACTCTAGCTCCATCTTTGGCATTAGGTCTTGGACTAGTGGACACCCCGGCCGGCCTATCAGCTTGCCTTCGACTGGCCGAACAAAACAGACTTTCGATTGAAGAGTTCAATCGGCTCACCATTTCTATATCCTTAGGTAGAAATGAACTTAAGTTCATGCCAGGACTGAGTTCAGCCCATCGTTGGCCAGAGGTTTCGGCAGAGAGGTTTGAGAAACTCCTCTCTTTCGTACAAGGGTTAGTTGATCATGTAGTTGTAGATCTTCCTCAAGCTACTGTTTCTAAATCAAACTACTTTCACCCCTCAAGCATGATTTCCTCTGAGAACTCCAGAGACTCTTTGCTTGCAAGCGTTTTGACTAAAGCTGCAAAGGTGGTGCTGGTCTCTGGGTGTGACCCAGTTGCTGCTCAGAGGTTTCTTCGGACAAAAGAGTTTTTAGTTGAGCTGGAACCAAATCTAAGCCCACTGGTTGCAGTGAATAGATTTAGAACAAGTGCTTTAGGCAATAGGGCTAAAGACGAACTCATTGAGACCTACTTGAACTTAGCCCAGTTGCGAATAGACGTCTTCATTCCTGAGGACAGGGAGAACGTAGATAAGGCGATGCTCAACGGTTTGCCGCTGGCATTACTCAAGAGATCTTCACCGGCAAGAGTAGCTATAGCTGAACTAGCCAAGCAGTTACTTGTTAGCGCCCCGTCTAGAAAGAGCGTGGCTAAACTTTAGATGTGTCCACCCTTACTGACCTGATGAAGCAAAATGGCCAAAGCCATGCAGCTGACATTGAGTGGCTGCACGCCTTGGTTGCCGACTGGCAGGTTATTGCGGACTTGAGTTTCGCTGATCTTGTGCTCTGGATATCCGACGGCAAGGGTGGGTTTGTGGCAGCAGGTCACGCAAGACCTTCTTCAGCTGCAACTGTTTTCTACCGTGACATAACTGGTAAGCCGGTTGAAAAAGCTTGGGCGCAATTAGTTGCGAAGGCTTTCAAGACTGTTAAGTCTGTGGAGCTGGGTGCACTTGATAAATACCAGGGAATGCCGGCTCGATTAAGTGCAGTTCCTGTATTTAGAAGACTCAATGCAAAAAGTGGACCAGACATTACGCCAAGCCCAATTGCTGTTGTAACTAAGCACATCAACTTAGGTGATGCAGCTGTGCCAACCAAAACGAGAATCAGCCTTTCTGCTCTAGGCGACAAACTCTTGAGCATGGTAGTTGATGGAAACTATCCAGTTGCCTCTGAACAAAGCTCCCCTCGAAGAGGCACTCCTCGAGTCAACGACGGCCTTGTTCACATCGATGCTGAAGGTCAGGTTATCTTCTCTTCACCGAATGGAATATCTGCTTTTCAGAAACTTGGAGTTGATGGTGAGTTGGAAGGCAAATCTCTACTCGAGATCACCAATAAGCTCAACAAAGACAGACGTAATGTTGACGAGGGACTTCCTATGGTGGTCTCTGGAAGAGTTGCTTGGCGAGCAGATATCGAAGGCAATGACGCTGCTCTTTCAGTTAGATCAATACCTATCTTCGAGAACTCCATCAACACTGGTGCAATACTGCTCTGCCGAGATGTGACAGAACTTAGGCGTCAAGAACGAGAGCTAGTTACCAAGGATGCCACCATCCGTGAGATTCATCATCGTGTGAAGAACAATCTACAAACAGTGGCCAGTTTGCTGCGTATCCAGGGTAGAAGAAGTAAGTCATCCGAGACTTTAGAAGCCCTTAGTGATGCCGAAAGACGGGTAGCGGCTATTGCTGTTGTGCACGACTCTTTATCTGAAGGACTAGCCCAAGATGTTAACTTTGATGAGGTCTTTGATCGCATCATGGCTTTAGTAGGTGAGTTGGCAGCTGGATATAACGCCAAGGTGACTAACCTGCGTATCGGCAAGTTCGGCAGATTACCTTCTGAGTTGGCAACCCCATTGGCGGTTGTAATCACCGAGCTGGTGACCAACGCTTATGAGCACGGATTAGCCAATAAGACCGGTCACCTAACAGTTACTGCAACTAGAAAGTCTAAGAAACTGTTTATAACTATCACTGATGACGGGGTTGGTATTGAGCCTGGCAAAATTCAGAGTGGCCTTGGCACACAAATAGTTACGACCCTGGCTGAGGGTGAACTAAGAGGAAAAATAGATTTCAAATCAGATAAAACCGGTGGAACAACTGTGGCTTTAGAGGTTCCTATAGCCTAGGCAGTTCTGCGGGCTCTGGCGTATTTACGCTTTAGAGACTTACGCTCGTCTTCTGAAAGACCGCCCCAAACACCGTTGTCCTGGTTTTCTTTGATGGCGTACTCAAGGCAAGAGCTAATGACTTTACAGTCTCTGCAAATACTTTTAGCTTGTTCGATCTGGTCTACTGCTGGGCCCGTGTTTCCCACTGGAAAGAACAGTTCTGGGTCTTCTGTTCGACAGCGAGCTTCGGTTAGCCATGGCAGTTCCATATATTTATGTTCCTTAGAGTCGAATAAGAATGGTCACCGCATAGAACAAATCATTACTGATTTCTTGATTTGTTCGCGAAGGCGACTAGACCTATATTTTCACATTGAGGCTGTTTTGTAAATACCCGATTTAGGCTTGTATCTATGCCTAAGTCTTCAGTTCAAAGGACCCTAACGGGCCTTGCCATAGCCCTTTTACTCGAAGCCCTGGTGCTTTACATAGCCACAGGAGCTAGCATCTGGGCCTTATTCACAGGTGATACGACCTCAGTGGTAACAGGAGCAGCTTTAGCCGCTATGTGTTTAGGAGTAGCCCTATGGCTAACCTCGGCAGCGAGAGCAATAACCAAGGGTAAGCGCTGGGCAAGAAGTGCAGGCATCTTCTGGCAACTTATGCAAATAACAATATCTTTTGGCCTCTACGAGGTAAACATTTTGGCAGCAGTAGGAGTAGCACTAGCTTCAGGTGCTGTCCTAATAACCCTGTTTACTAAAGATGTTGTTGCAGCTACCGGTCAGAGCAGAGACTAGAGGCCTAACACCTTACGCAGCATCGCAACGTGTCCGGTTGCCTTCACGTTGTAAAGAGCATGTTCGATCTTGCCCTTCTCATCAATAACAAAAGTTGATCTAATCAAGCCTTCGTAGATCTTGCCGTACATGCTCTTCTCACCAAAAGCACCATAAGCCTTGATGACTTTCATGTCTGGGTCACTGAGTAGGTCGAACTTCAAACCCTCTTTCTCACGGAACTTTGTGAGCTTGGCAGCTGAGTCAGGGGAGACACCCAAGACCACATAACCTGCCTTCTTCAAGACATTCATGTTCTCTTGGAAATCACATGCCTGCTTAGTACAACCTGGGGTTGAAGCAGCTGGGTAGAAGTAAACAATGACCTTCTGGCCCTTGAAAGTAGAAAGAGAGACAGCAGCCTCATCTTGGTTCATTAGTTTGAATGCAGGGGCTTTAGAGCCTGTAGTTAGTTGATCCATGGCTCTAATCTAGCAAGTGTCCAACTTTGATTACCATGGCTTTAACTGCTATTCTTGGAAACTGTTGCCCAAGGCAATACGCGCTTCTAGCTCAATCGGCAGAGCAACTGACTCTTAATCAGTGGGTTCCGGGTTCGATTCCCGGGGAGCGCACGAAACCCCAGTTCCTTCTCACGAGGACTGGGGTTTCTTAAATATCGGCCTAGCGGTTATGGAAAGCCAAAACCTGCTTAGCAAAAGCTTCGGATAGATCCCAG